>NZ_JAVRHI010000481.1:0-19200 GCF_034105845.1 Streptomyces sp. CRN 30
CACCCGGTCCAGGACGCCCACTTGGATCGAAGAACCGACGTCCCGCACCCCGCCATGACGTGGGGAAAACGACCAGACGCCCCGAGACCATCGCCGAACGAAACCAGCTCAAAGCTCGCAAAGGTTAAATAACAAGCTCAGAGCCTGTGCACAGACTTTCGGCCGGGCGCTGCCCGGCCGAAAGTCTGTTCAGGGGCTCTCAGGCCGGGCCCCTCCGGCCTGCCGGCGGGAGGTCCGGACCCGGGCCAGGGCCATCGCGCCGCCCGCCGCCAGGACCAGCAGCAGCGAGACACCGGCTAGCGTCCAAGCCCGGGGGACTACGGCGCTCCTGGGCGCCGCCTCAGGGAGGTGGACGGCACCCTCGTCCGGCGCGGGCGACGGCGCGGGCGACGACAGCACCGTACTGAGCGCCGCGGTGGGGTCGAGCAGCGGCACGGATGCGTGCGCGGCGGTGGCCCGGAGCCGGGCGGCGGTCTGCGCCGCGGTCAGATCCGGCTGGTGCGCCCGGACCAGGGCGGCGGCACCGGCCACGAAGGCGGCGGCCACCGAGGAGCCGTTCGCGACGTAGTTGCCCCGGCCGGCCGGACCGATGCCGGTGATGGCCTCACCGGGTGCCGCGAGGTCGGCGTCGAGCGGCTGCGGGACGTCCTCGGGACGGTCGCCGGCGATGTCCACGCTCACGACGGACAACACGCCGTCCGTGGCGGCCGGCCAGTAGTCGGCGGGCGGCTGCGCGGACTGCGCGGAGGTGTCCGCCGGCGCGGTGTCGGGCGCGGCGGGCGCGACGACGAGGACGTCCTTGTCGGCCGCGTGCTCGACGGCCGTCCGCAGGGCCGGGGCGTCCTGCGGCAGCGCGGCGGAGACGAGGACCACGTCCACGCCCGCGTCGACCGAGGCCTCGATGCCCTGGGCGGTCAGCGCGGCGCTCGGCACCCCCCACTGGTCGGTGCCCCGTTCGGCGATGATCCGGGCCTGCGGCGCCACCCCGGCGAATCCGCTGCCGGGCACCGCGGCGGCGCCGATCACCCCGGCCAGGAACGTCCCGTGCCCCACACAGTCCTCGGCGGCGGCGCCCTGAGCCCGTACCCGCCCGGAGAGCCCGGCGGCGCCGGGCGCCACACCTGTGTCCACCACCGCGACCTGGACACCTTTCCCTTGCGAGTACCGGTTCGCCGCCGCCAGACCCAGACTCTGCTGGGCCCAGGAGACGGCGGCGACCTGGGTCTTGGAGCCTTCGGTGCACGCCGCGTCGCTCGCGTTGAGCGAGGAAGGTATCAACGGCAGCTGTGGTGCGTCCGACGTCGTCGCGGCGGGGGTCGGGGAGGCGGCCGACGCGCTCACGGGAACAGGACCGACGACGGCGAGCGCGGCCCCCAGGAGCAGGGGCAACGCCCTCGGACGCGGACGGAGAGGATGGCGGTCGTCGTTCATGTCGTCGAGTCCCCTGGTTCGGGTGGTCGGGGGTGATGAGAGTGGGTGCCTCAAGGCACGTGTGAGACATGTTAGAAGGTCGATGATGTCGTAACCGGACCGCTGCACGCATCGTCGTCCAGGACGGGTAAGCTGCGAATGAGAGACACGTGTGGTGCCGGGACGGCGCCCGGTCCGACCGTACGTCGACGGCAAGACACGTATGACTGTCAACCTCGTGAGGAGCGCGCGATGAAACGCCGTGGCAGCGCCCGGCGCGCGGGTCAGGCCGACCGGGGCGCGCATCTGACGGTCTCGCGTGCCCGGGACCACGTCCACCTGGTGCACGCGGGCAGCCGGCCACCGGCCCGGCTGTCCGAACTCGCCGAATGGCTCGGTCCGGCCCGCGAGCACGAGGCCGCCGTCCTGGTCGGTGCCGCCCTCGGTGACGAAGGCGTCTCCGGGCTGTGCGAGGTGCTCACGCCTGTGCTGCGGGAGTGCAAGGACGAGGACGTACACCTGCTGCGGCTGGTGATGTCGGCGGGCGCCGACGAGCCCGAGGGCCGGCCCTCGACGGCCCGGCTGCTGTGCGAGCGCTGGGAACTGGACATCCTCGCCACCGCCGGCCCGGCGGTCGTCGTCCCGGACGGTTCCCTCTTCTCGCCGGACCTGCCCGACGCGCCCGGCGGCTGGTGGCACTTCGCCGTGGGTGAGGTGCCGCGGTTCGTCGGCAGCCGACTGCCCATCCCCGACTGGGAGTCCGCGCTGCGCCTCGTGGACGCCACCGAACCGGTCCCCGACCACGTCGTCGAGCCCGTACCGGCCGGTCTGATGATCCGTCCGCTCGGCGCGACGTCCGCGGCCGTCCACACCCTGCCGTACGCCGTTCCGCCGGACCCGGACCGGCCGCACCTGCTCGTGGACGCGCCCGGGCGTGCCGGCCGCGGGACTGGCGACGATGATCGCCGCCCTGCCGGGGCGGGTGCGCAAGGACATCCGCCTGGTCGCCCTGGACGGGCACTCGATGCTGGAGACCGGTCAGGCCGTCGCCGACCTCCTCGGCACCGAGGTGCACGTGGGCAACGGGGTGCCGGTCGTGGTCGAGGGCGGCGACCCGGAGGGCGGTACCGCCGAGACCGACGACGCCGCCGACGCCGAGGGCGGGACCACGACGGAGCTGTACGCGGTCGACGCCGACGGCACCCCGCTGTGGCGGCCGTTCGCGGAGACGCTCACCTGCGTGCCCGCGACGAGCGACCGGCCGGTACCCGCCCGGGTGACCTCGTGGCGTGCCCCCGTTCCCGTGCTCCAGGGCATGGATCCCGCTGCCCTGCCCTTCGAGCAGACCTGGAAGGTGGCGGTCACGCCCGCGGGTCTGTGGGTCGGCCCGCGCAGCAGCGAGCCGCCGGCGGCCGCCGCGACCCGCGCGGCCGGTCCGGACTCCGTCGCCATCGAACTCGGGGCCCCGCGCCGGGCGCTCGACGACTCGCTCTGGGCCGGCCTCGACCGGTTGTTCGCGGAGCTGGAGCCCGAGGTCCGGGAACGGGCCGTCGTCCACGTCCACGGCGTCCTCGGCAGCAAGGGTATGGACCACCTGAGGCGCCTCACCGTCCGGCACAGCTTCTCCCTGATGCCGCGGACACCGGACACCGCGGAGGCGGTCGCGGCGGACCACCCGGTGCTGGGGCGGACGTATGCGCATACGGAGGAGCCGGCGGACCCGGAGGAGCCGGCGGACCCGGAGCAGTCGGCGGACCCGGAGCAGTCGGTGGACCTGGAGCAGTCGGCGGACCCGGAGGAGTCGGGCGAGGAGGAGTCGGACGACGGGAAGACGCCGGTGCCGCCGGCTGTGAGCCAGGCGACGGTGAAACCGGTCGGAGGCGGGAGCGGGGGCGAGGAGGCCGCGGGACCTCGGTCTTCGGGGATACGACTGACGGAGTCCGGGGCGGCGCAGCCCCCGCCGGGGGGTTCCCGGTCGGGGGAGTCCGGGGCCGAGGGTCCCGCGTCCCCGCGGACGCGGTCGGGGGAGTCCGGGGCCGCGGGTCCCGCCTTCCCGCGGACGCGGTCGGGGGAGCCCGGGTCCCCGGCGACGAGTACGCCGCTGACGAGGACCCCACTGACCGGACTGCCGGGAACCAACTCGGTGAAGGCAGCTCCTGCCGGGGCCGTCGCTCCCGGGGCCGCCCGCTCGAAGAGCGCGGTAGAGCCGGAAGCCGAGCAGAGTCCTGCCGAGCGGGCCCCGACCGATGGACCATCGGCTTCCGGCACCGGTCTCGGCTCCGGCTTCGGCACGGGGTCTGGCCTCGGCTCGGATACGGGGGCCGGCAAGGGCCCCGGCCTTGGCGCGGGTGCGGGGCCTGGCTCGGGCACAGGGGTCGGCAACGGAGCAGGGACCGGCGTGGGCTCAGGCCCCGGCGCGGGCTCGTGGGCCGACATGAGTACAAGGACCCGTGAGGGCGCGGGCCTCGGCTCGGGCAGGGGTCCCGGCGCGGGCACGGGTCCCGGCGTGGGCCCCGGCACGGGCACGGGTCCCAGCTCGGGCACGGGGGTCGACGACGGCTCTGGGACCGGCGCCGGCCCGGGACCCGGCGTGGGTCCCGGCACGGGGACGGGCCCCGGCACGGGGACGGGTCCCCGCACCCGGCCGGTGCCCGGTGTGCCCGCCGCACCCGCGGTTCGCGCGTCGGACAGCGACCACGTCAAGCTCCGCGCCTACCTCGGCCCCTTCTGGCAGCGCCACCACGAAGCCGCCGCGCGGGCGATGCCGCGTCTGCTCAAGGGCCGGCCCAAGGACAGCGGCGGCGACGATGCCGTTGCCGCCGAACTCATCGCCCTGCACGTCTACATGACCGCCGTCGAGGACACCGCGCTGCGCACCGCGCTGGCCGACGAGGACGACCAGAGCCTGACACTGCTGCGCTGTGTGAAGTCCGGCATGCGCCGGCTGCCCTCCTACCGGGGCATCGCGCTGAGTACCGCCGAGGAGCTCGTCACCCGGCTCGGACCGGACGCGGTGGGCGGTGAGTGGACGCCGACCCTGCCGGTGCGCGCCGCGTCGGTGTCCGGTGCCGGTCCGCGGATGCCCGTCGACCACGTCCTCATCTGGTCCGTGACCGGCCGCCGGACCGGCGACCTGGCGGGCGACGGTACCGGAGACGTCCTCTTCGCACAGGAGTCCAGGTTCCGGGTGCTGGGACTCGCCCGGCAGGGCATCGCCACCGTCGGCTTGCTGCAGGAGGTTCCGCGGCAGGCGCACGCCTCCACCGCGGCCCTGGACGCCGCCCTCCTCAAACGCCTTCGAGCCGTACTCGATTCGCCACCCCCTCCCACCCTTCCCAGCCTCCCGCCACGAGGAGCGTCATGACCCCCAGAACGCCAAGGACCCTCGCCGAGCCGACCGCGACGGTCGGCAGGTCCGCCCCGGCCGCCCGGCGCGTGCGCCGCGCCGCCGCGCTGCCCATGCCGGACGGCGCCAGCATGAGCCCCCTCGCCCCCGCCGACTCCCTGGGCGCCGGGCGGGACGACGCCACGATGCGCTCACTCACCTCCGTGCTGGCCGCGGCCCGCACAGAGGAGAAGGAGCCGGCGGGCGACCCGGACGCCTGGCGTCCGCGCGGCACGAACGAGGCCGGCCCGGAGTCGCCGGCCCCCGAGGGCACCGACCCGGCGGCCGTTCCGCACCGCCGCCCCGGCGGCCGGCTCGGCGCGAAGGTCACCGAACGGCCGTTCCTCGTGGCCGCCGCGGTCGCGGGCGCGGTGGTCGCCTCCGCCCCGTTCATGACGTCGCACGCCAAGGACCACTCCACGACGTACGAGGGCATGGGCAAGGGCGATCCGATCGCCGTGGAGGGGGGGGCGGGAACGCCGGCGGGCACACGGACGGCTACGGCGGCCAGGTCTCGATACCGGCCCCGGGCCAGGCGACGGCCGCCGACAATCTGCTGGACCCCGACGCGGGCGACTGGCACGGCACGTCCGGGGCCGGTGACACTGCCGCGGCGGACGCGCCGGTCGTGCCCGGCGTGCTGGCGGCCGACGACTCCGGCACGCGGACGCCCGTCGCCGGCACGGGTACGGGTACGGGTCCCGTGCTCGCCGGAGGGGGCGCGGCGGCCGCCGACGCCCCGGACGCCGCCTCCGCGAAGGACACACCGGCGAAGACCCACGACGACGGCAAGACCGACGGCAAGACCGATGGGAAGAGTACGGACGAGACGCCGGCCAAGACGTCCGTCAAGAGCACGGACAAGACGTCCACGTCCGACGACCCGACCGCGGACGACACCGACGACAAGCCCGTGACCGCGTCCACGGGCACCACGGTGGCGGCCCGCGGCGCGGCCCCGGCGTCCACCGCGGCCACGACCGCCGACTCGGACACCGCCTCCGACACGGACACGGACACCACCGTGAAGTCGGACACCACCTCCGACACCGTCCCGGCCTCCGCCCGCACCGCCGAGACGGCGGACACCACGGACACGGCGACGGACACCACGACGGACACGGCCGCAGGTCCGGCCGACCCCGCCCAGGAGGAGGCCGCCCCCCAGTGGGAGACCAAGGTCTTCACCTCCACCTTCACCCTCCGCGCCGGTGAGTCCGTCTCCTCCGACCGGATGAGCATCACCATGCGCGCCGACGGCAACCTCGTCATCACCGACGAGAACGGCACGGTCCGCTGGTCGTCCGGGACCACCGGCGAGAACAACGCCGCCACGTTCAAGACGGACGGCGAACTCGTCATCCGCTCCGCCTACCAGCAGACACTCTGGTCGTCGCACACCGGCGGACACACCGGGGCCAAGCTCGTCATCCAGAACGACGGCAACGTCACCGTCCTCAGCGCCGACGACCAGACTCTCTGGGCAGCCGGCACCCAGCACTGACCCCCCCGGGGGGCGTGCAGCCCACCTCGAACACGAAGGAGCAGGCGTGGCCCGCCATGTGATCACCGTCGGCCCGGACAGCGGGTGCGACCACAGCACGATCGGCGCGGCGCTGCGCAACGCCCGGCCGGGAGCCGTCATCAGCGTCCGGCCGGGCAGCTACCGGGAGACCCTGGTCGTCGAGAACCGGGTGACCATCGTCGCCGAAGGCCCGCGCGGCAGCGTCGAGATCGCCCCGGACAAGGGCGCGGCCGTGACGCTCGCCGCCGACGCCGTGATGCTGACCGATCTGCTGCTGCGCGCCGGCGAGGGCGAGCTGCCCGTGATCGACGCGGTCCGCGGCCAGGTCGCCATGGACGGCTGCGAGATCCTCGGGGCGGGCTGGACGGCCCTGCTCAGCCGGGGCAGCGGCTCCCTCGCCCTGCGCTCGTGCCGCATCACCAACCCCGTCGGCGCGGGCGTGGTGGAGGCCGGCACCACCGGCAGCGTCATCGAGGACTGCCTGATCGAGAACCTGGGCACCTCCGGCGTGGTGATCAGCGAGCGCGGCCACGCCACCGTCCGCAACTGCCGTGTCCGCGACGCCCGCGGCAACGGTGTGCTGGCCAACGGCGATTCACGGGGCGTGGTGGAGGACTGCGAGATCACCGCCGTGGAGAAGCCCGGTCTCGCCCTGGAGGGGAGCACGGCGCTACGGGTGGTGCGCACGACGCTGCGGGACTGCTCGGTCGGTGCCCACCTGGCCAGTTCCGCCCGCACCGAGCTGTCCCACGTACGGATCCACGGCGCCGCCGGTCACGGCTTCGTGGTGGCGGAGCGCTCCGACCCCCAGCTGTCCTACTGCGAGACCTCCGGCACCCGCGGCAGCGGCCTGTACGTCACCGGCCGCTCCCGGGGCTACTTCGTCAACTGCGCGTTCGACGCGGCCGAGGAGCCCGCCGTGCACGTCGACGACACCAGCTCCCCCTCGCTCAGCGGGACCCGGGTGACGAACAGCAAGGGGGTCGGCGTGCTGCTGGAGGGAGAGTGCGCCGCCGAGTTCGACCAACTGGACGTGGTCCGGGCGGGCGGGCACGGCGTCTCGGTCACCGCCGGGGCCAATCCGCTGCTGCGCCGGGCCCGGATCACGGAGGCGCGCGGCGCGGGCATCCTGGTCGCCCAGGACGCCCGCGGCCGGTTCGAGGACTGCGAGGTCGGCGACTGCGCGGGCCACGCCCTGCGTGTCGAGGGCGGCGGCAATCCGCACGTCGGCACCTCGTCCCTGCGCGGCGCGGGCAAGTCCGGTGTGTGCCTCGGCGACGACGGGCGGGCCACCCTGCGGGACTGCGAGATCTCCGGCTGCTCCGCGTCCGGGGCCGCGGTCGAGCAGGGCGGCGTACTGACCCTGATCCGTACCCGGGTGCTGGGCAGCGGCGGCCACGGGGCGCTGATCGGCATGGGCGGCCGGGCCTCGCTGAAGACCTGCGAGTTCAGCGGCAACGCCGGGGACGGCGTCCGCGTCGACACCGACCGGGCCGTCGAGGTCACCGACTGCACCGTACGCTCCAACCGCGGGTCCGGGCTGAAGCGGGCCCCGTCCCGTGCCGAGTTCACGCTCTCCGGGCTCACCAGCGTCGACAACAAGTCACCCGACGAGGGCACCGACCCGGCGGCCGACCCGGTCGCCTCCGACGGGGCGGGCGAAGCCGCGGACGGCGGCCAGGACGGCAAGTCCCCGGAGAACGCCCTGGTCGCGGAGTTGAACGAGCTGGTCGGACTCGCGGGCGTCAAGGAGCAGGTCAACATGCTGGTCAGCCTGGGCAAGCTCGCGCAGCGGCGGGCCCAGCTCGGCATCCCGGCCCCGCCGATGAGCCGCCACCTGGTCTTCGCGGGCCCGCCCGGCACCGGCAAGACCACCGTGGCCCGCCTCTACGGCGGCATCCTGGCGAACCTCGGCATGCTCTCCTCCGGCCACATCGTCGAGGTGTCCCGCGCCGACCTGGTGGCCCAGGTGATCGGCGGTACCGCCATCAAGACCACCGAGGTCTTCGAACAGGCGCTGGGCGGCGTCCTGTTCATCGACGAGGCGTACACCCTGATCTCGGACAGCAAGGGCTCCGGCGCCGACTTCGGCCAGGAGGCCATCGACACCCTGGTGAAACTGATCGAGGACCACCGGGACGACACCGTCGTGATCGTCGCCGGCTACCCCAAGGAGATGCAGGACTTCCTCGCCGCCAACCCCGGCCTCGCCTCCCGCTTCACCCGCACCATCGAGTTCGAGAACTACTCGGTGGACGAACTGGTCACCATCACCGAGTCCATGTGCGCCGGCCACCGCTACGTGCTCGACCCGCTCACCAAGGAGGCTCTCGCGCTGCGCTTCTCCGGTATGCGGCGCGACGCCACGTTCGGCAACGGCCGCGCCGCACGCGGGGTGTTCGAGGAGATGATCGACCGGCAGTCGCTGCGGCTGGCCACCCTGCCCGAGGCCAGCGAGGCGGACCTGATGCTGATGCTGCCGGAGGACGTCGGGGCCGACGTCGCCGAGGAAGTACGTACGGAGGAGAAGAAGGCACCCGGCGAGTCCGACGTACTGACCCGGCTGCGTGCCATGACCGGACTGTCGGCGGTCAAGCGGGAGGTCGGCGGCATCGCGGACCTGCTCAGCGCCTACCGGCAGCGGGCCGCGCTGGGTCTGCCGACACCCTCGGTCAGTCACCACGCGGTGTTCTCCGGCCCGCCCGGCACCGGCAAGACCACCGTCGCCCGCCTCTACGCCGACCTGCTCAAGTCCTTCGGAGTGCTCTCCCGGGGCCAGCTCGTCGAGGTCGGCCGGGCCGACCTGGTGGGCCGCTACATCGGCCACACCGCACAGCTCACCACCGAGAGGTTCGAGGAGGCCGTCGGTGGTGTCCTGTTCATCGACGAGGCGTACACCCTCACCCCCGAGGGCTCCACGCAGGACTTCGGCCGGGAGGCCGTGGACACGTTGCTGAAGCTGATGGAGGACCGCCGCGACGAGGTCGCGGTCATCGTCGCGGGCTACCCCGCCGAGATGGACCGGTTCCTGGCCTCCAACCCCGGTCTAGCCTCACGTTTCTCCCGGCATGTCAGCTTCGAGGACTACTCCACCGAGGAGCTGCTGGCGATCATGGCGGAGCAGGCGACGACAGCGGGATACGTGTGCGCGCCCGACACGGTGGAGGCGCTGCGCGTCCACCTCGACGGGGTGCCCCGCACCCGGTCCTTCGGCAACGCGCGCCTGGCCCGCCAACTGCTGGAGACCATGATGACCCGGCAGGCGGGCCGGCTCGCCACGCTGGCCGCGCCCGACCTGGAGGCGCTCACCACGCTGCTCCCCGACGACCTGCCGGAGGAGGCACTGGCCGGCCGGACCGCATGACGGATCAGGTCCGCTCCTGCCGCCGCAGCGCGTCCCGCAGCGCCACCCGGGACGCGATGCCCAGCTTGGGATAGATCTGGTACAGGTGCGCGCCGACGGTCCGGTGCGAGATGAACAGCCGCTCGGCGATCTGCCTGTTGGTCAGGCCGCTCGCCGCCAGCTCCGCGATCTCGCGTTCCTGCGCGGTCAGGGCCGCCCCTGACCCGCCCTCAACGGGTGCGGCGATCCGCCCGGCCGCCCGCAGTTCCTTGCGGGTCCGCTCCGCCCAGGCCACCGATCCGAGCTGCTCGAACGTGCGCAGCGCGGCCGTCAGCGGCGCCTTGGACTCCGACAGCGCCCGCGACCGGCGCAGCCGTTCCCCCTGCGCGAGCCGCATCCGGGCCAGGGTGAACGGCCAGCGCTCGGCGTCCGGCGCGGCCAGCGCCCGCGCGAACAGCCGGCCCGCCTCGGCGTCGTCGTCCGTCACCAGCGCCTCCGCGGCGTCGGCCAGCATCGCCAGCCGGGGGGACAGGCCCGCGATGTTCGTCTCCGCGCGCAGGGCACGCACGTGTGCGGCGGCCTCCGCGCGCCGGTCGGTGCGCACCGCGGCCTCCACCAGCTCGAAGAACACCCAGGACGCGTGCGCCACGTACGGCGGGAAACTCCCCGCCGGACTGATCGCGGTGACCCGGCCGTACGCCGCGTCGAAGTCGCCGTCGGCGATGTCGGCGAGCGCGTGCACGTGCAGGGCGGTGTGCACGGCCTCCCGGATGCCGCGCGGCGCCGCCCAGTTGATCATCGCCTCGGCGAGGGCGTGGGCGGTCCCGGTCTCTCCTCGGGACGCGGTGACCAGTCCCTTGGTGTACTGGAAGAACCACAGGCAGACGGAGTATCCGGACTCCTGGCACTGGGCCAGCCCCTCCTCGGACAGCTCCAGGACCGACTCCCACCGGCCGCGGTGGTAGTCCTCCAGGTTGAGGTGCAGCAGCGCGCCGATGTGCCGGCGCACCGCACCGCCGTCCCGGCCCTGCCGCACCAGCCGCCACGCCACGTCGCGAACCGCCGCGAGCCGGTCCGGGTAGACCGCGGCCGTGCCCACCCGCACGATCCGGGCGGGGTCGGTCTCCCGGCTGGTCGCGGCGATGATCGCGTCCAGTTCCCGGAGCGTCGCCGGGTCGGCGTGCGCCGGATCGCCCCAGGTGCGGGCGGCCACCAGCAGCAGCGGCGGGGGCGCGGGGCGCAGCCGGGCGACGGCCGCGTAGTACGGCGCCCACAGTGCCTCGTCGGCCCCGTAGTTGCACAGCAGCAGCAGGAAGTGCAGCGCGTCGATCAGCGCCGGGTCCTCGGCGTCGAAACCGTGGTCGCCCTCCTCGACGGCGGCGACCAGCAGCCGGTGCGCGGTGGCCAGGTCGCCGTCGCCGTTCAGTACGAGCTGGACCGCGGCGTTGGCGCTGACCAGCGACGCGCCGTGGCGGGGGTCGGCCCGCCGGGCGTCCTCCAGCAGCACGGACGCGTCGCTCAGCGCGCCGACCGCCTCGGCACCCACATAGGCGGCCTCGGCCAGCCGGCGGGCGCGGTCGGTGTCGCGGGGGCTGAGGTCGGCGGCCCGGGTGAGCGCGGCGATCGCCGCCATCGCGTCGCCGCGCTGCTGGATCTGCCGTGCCGTCCGTTCCAGCAGCGCGGCCACGTCCTCGTCGGGCTGGAGCGTCGCCTCGCCCAGGTGCCAGGCGCGGCGCTCCGGCCGGTCGGCCAGGACGCCGGCCAGCGCGCGGTGCGCGGCCCGCCGGGCACCGCCGGTGGCCTCCTCGACCACGGCCGACTTCATCAGCGGGTGCCCGAACACCAGGCGGCGCGGGGACTCCGTCACCCGTACCAGTCCGTCCTGTTCGGCGGCGTCCAGGGCGGTCAGGTCCGCGTCGCCGCCGGTCGCCCGGACGGCGGCGGACAGCACTCCGAGGTCACCGGTGTCGTCCAGGACGGCGAGCAGCAGCAACGCGCGGGTCGCGGCGGGCAGGCCGCGCACCCGGTCGGCGAACAGCGACTGCAGGCGCTCACCGAGCGGCAGCAGGGCCGGCAGGACCGCACGGGCCCGCCGCTGGTCGGCGCGGAGCGCGCCGGGCAGCTCCAGCAGGGCCAGCGGGTTGCCCCGCGCGGTCTCCAGCAGCCGGCGGCGCACCGGTCGCGCCAGGTCGGGAAAGCACCGGTCGACCAGGCGGGCGGCGGACGCCCCGTCCAGCGCGGGCACCTCGTAGTACGGCAGCCCGCTGCCGTCGAAGAAGCTGTCCACTCCGGTGCGGCAGGCGGCGAGGAACCGGACGCGGTCGCCGGGCAGCCGCCGGGCGAGGAAGCTGAAGACGGCGGCGCTCGCCCGGTCCACCCAGGGCAGGTCGTCCACGACCAGCAGGAGGGGACCGTCCTCGGCCGCCGTCCGGAGCAGCGCCAGCGCGGCATTGCATACCACCAGCCGCTCGGGCGCCGGCCCCGCGCCGAAGCCCGTGGCGACGCTGACCGCCTCCCGGGCGGGAGCGTCGAGCCGGCCGAGGATGCCGTGCAGCGGCAGCAGCACCTGGTTGAGCGCCGAGTAACTGACGTCCGCCTCGAACTCGGCGCCGGCCGCGCGCAGTACCCGGACGCCGGCCTCGGCGGCGGCTCCGGCCACCGCGTCGAGCAGCGCCGACTTGCCGACGCCGGGCTCCCCGGAGAGCAGGACGGTGCCGCCCGGGTGCCGCTCCAGCAGCGCACCGACCCGGTCCAGGTCGGCCTCCCGGCCCACCAGGGAGGGGGCGGCCCCGCGCCGCACCGGGCTGCCTGCCATCTGTCGTCCCTCCGTCGGCGCCCCGCCATTCTAGGGACGTCCGCCCCAGGTCACGGGCGGTGGGGGAGGAATACCGACGGTGTGCGCCGGGCCGGCGTGACCGGGTGCCGCGGTGCTGTCAGGACCGCGACCACTTCTGCTGGTCCAGTCCGTTGCAGCTCCACAGCTGGACGCGGGCACCGTTGGCGGTCGCGCCGTCCTGAACGTCCGCGCACTTGTCGGCGAGCCTGCTGACGATGTCGTGGCGGTGATTCAGCTCGAACTGCTGTGTGTCGCCGCCGTCGCACTCGGCGAGCCGCAGTTCCGCGCCGTCGGCGGTCGAGCCGTGCCCGAGCTGTACGCACATGCCGAGGACGCGCATGGTCCCGTCCGACGCGAACGTCCAGCGCTGCGAGGCGGAGTCGTCGTGGCAGTCCCAGATCATCAGCCGCGTCCCGGCGACGGGCTGCCCGCCGACGACAGCGAGGCAGCGCTGCGAGGCGTGGCCGCGCACACTCACTTCCGACGGCGCCGCAGTGGTCGCCTCCGCGCTGTCGGACGCGCCCCCGGCCGGCGCGCCGGCCACCTTCTCGGCGTCCTTCGCGGCCTTGGCCGACGCGCTGCCACCGGCCGACGGCGACGCGTCGGCGGAGGGACTCGCCGGATCCTTCGAGGGTTTGCCGCCGTGGGGCGCGCTCGCGGACGCTGACGCTCCGCCGTCCGGCTCCGCGACGTCCTCCACGCGGTAGTCGTCGGTGCCGACCGACACCGACGCCCCGTCGCGCTGCCCGCCGTCGTCCCGACCGGACAGAGTCAGGACGAGGACGACGGCCCCCGCGGACAGCAGCCCGACGACACCCACCACGCCGAGGGCACCGCGCGACCCCTCGCGCCGGGCCCGGTCGCCGGGCCGTCGCTTCAGGACATCGCCCAGCCGGCCCTTCGCGGCGGGCCGCGACGCGGGCTCGGGCACGGGCCGGGGCGCGGCCGGCTCTTCGCGGGGGCCGTCGGAGGCGGCGCGGGTCCCGAGGGAGGAGAACTGGGTGAGCCGCGGCAGGGAGTCACCCCGGTCGGCCGAGGGGGCGGCGGCGGGTCCCGGCCGGACGGGCGTGGGAGCCGGACCGGCCCTCCTGCCACTGCCCGGAACCCGTTTGGGGAGATCCCCCGCCGACGGGGGTGTGGGTGGAGGTGCCATGGGTCCTTCCGAATGAGGTGGGGAACGTCGACGGCTGCGGGGCGGGAGAGGGAGAGCCGGTCAGAACCCCCGGAACACCCCGTCCGTCGCCGCCGCGTCCACGAACTCCGTCCAGTCCATGTTGGCGAGGGAGATGTTGTTCTCGACGGACCACAGTTCGCTCGCGACGACCCGCAGTTCCGCGTGGTCGGCTCCGGCCTCCTCCTCGTCCAGGTAGAGGGCCAGCAGCGGCATCTCCGGGTCGGTCAGGGCCCGGCTGTCGGCCACGACCAGCAGGTCGTCCCCCTCGGGCGCGAGCGCGGCGAGCTGCTCGGCCGTCAGGCCCCGGTAGGAGGGGTCGTCCACGATGTGCAGCACCGCGAGGAAGTCGTCGTCGTCATCGTCGTCATCGTCGTCGTCCTGGTCGGCCGGCGTGGTGACCGCGGTGCGCAGGGCCTGCCAGGCCGCTTCGTCGGAGAAGTCGGTGCGGATCAGCAGGGTTTCCTCGGTCTTCGGCAGGGCGTTCATGGCTCGCTGGTTCTCCAGAGGGACGTGAAACATGTGTCCCGCACATGTTAGGGGAACGGATGGCGAGATACGTATACGTTCGTCACCTCCTTGACAGGTGACTGTGGTGCGGGGCAAGCTGAGGGCACCGAAAGGAGCAGCACACATGAACAGTTACGAGTCCCCCCTCTTCCCGGGCCGCCTGGGCAAGGAGGAGGAAGCCCTCCACGAACTGCTCCGGCGGGTCAACTGCAATGACCGGCGGGAGGTGCAGGACCACGAGGCGGCGGAGTACGCCCTGCGCACCCGGCGGCTCGCGGCCGTCACCTGGCTCAGCGCCGTGCTGTGACCGGACGGCGAGGCCGGCCGACCTGTGCCGCGGGCAGTGCGGCAACAGTTCGGCCGGGCTGATGACGAAGCGTCGGACCAGCCGGTTCGCGTGAGTTCCGAGTGCCGCCCACGCGGCTCGGCACCCCCGCGTCCGGCAGTCGTCCGACCGAGGTACGGGGCGCGGTCCGGCGCGGGTGCCGCAGTCATTCGACGGATGTGAGCGCAATGTCCGTTCTCGCAGACTGGCCGGGTGCCCGACCGTCCCACGAAAGGCGACCCGCATGCCCACCTTCGCTGACCACGTCATCGCCTCGCTCAAGGCTTCCGGCGTGCGCCGTCTGTACGGCCTGCCCGGTGACTCCCTCAACGGGCTGACCGACGCCATCCGCCGCACCGACGACGTCGACTGGGTGCACGTACGGCACGAGGAGAGCGCCGCCCTCGCCGCGGCGGCCGAGGCCGGGCTGACCGGCGAGCTGACCGTCTGCGTCGGCGGTTGCGGACCCGGCAACCTGCACTTGATCAACGGGCTGTTCGACGCCCAGCGCAGCCGCGTCCCGGTGCTCGCGATCGCCGCCCAGATACCGGGCGCCGAGATCGGCACCGGGTACTTCCAGGAGACCCGCCCGCGGGAACTGTTCGCCGACTGCAGCGTCTACGCGGAGACCGTCACCGCCGCCGAGTACGGCCCCCGCGTCCTGGAGACGGCGATGCGGGCGGCGGTCGAGCGCAGGGGAGTGGCAGTCGTCATCGTCCCCGGCGAAGTGTTCCTGGGGAAGACGGGCCGCGAGGTGCCGCCCGCCGCCGTACGTCCCGCCCGCAGCGTCGTCCGCCCCGACGACCGTGCCCTGCGCGACGCCGCCGCCCTGCTGAACGACGGGCGGCGGGTGACGATCCTGGCCGGCGCGGGCGCGGTCGGAGCCCACGACGACCTGGTCCGGCTCGCCGAGACCCTCAAGGCGCCCGTCGTGCACGCGCTGCGCGGCAAGGAGTACGTCGAGTACGACAACCCCTACGACGTCGGCATGACCGGCCTGCTCGGTTTCGCCTCCGGCTACAAGGCGATCGAGGAGGCCGACACCCTGCTGATGCTGGGCACCGATTTCCCCTACCGGCAGTTCTATCCGCGGCACGCCAAGGTGATCCAGCTCGACATCCGGGGCGAGCAGATCGGCCGGCGCGTCCGCGTCGACCTGCCGCTGGTCGGCAGCGTCCGGGACACGCTGCCCGCGCTGCTGCCGCTGCTGACCGTGAAGTCCGAGCGGCGTCACCTCGACGACGCCCTCGCCCACTACGCCCGTACCCGCAAGTCCCTGGACGCGCTCGCCGTCAACGACCGGGACCGGACCCCGATCCATCCGCAGTTCGTGGCGAGCACCCTGGACCGGCTCGCCGACCGGGACGCCGTCTTCACCGTTGACGTCGGCTCCCCGGTGGTGTGGGCGGCCCGCTACCTGACCTTCAACGGGCGCCGGCGGCTGCTGGGTTCCTTCAACCACGGCACCATGGCCTGCGCCCTGCTCCAGGCGGTCGGCGCGCAGGCGGCGTTCCCCGGCAGGCAGGTGGTCTCCCTGTCGGGCGACGGCGGGCTCACCATGCCGCTCGGTGAGCTGTTCACGCTCCGCCAGAACGGGCTGCCTGCCAAGATCGTCGTCTTCAACAACGGTTCGCTGAACTTCGTCGAGCTGGAGATGAAGGCGGCCGGATTCGTCAACTACGCCACCGAGCTGGACAATCCGCAGCTCGCCGAGGTCGCCGCCGCGATCGGGCTGTGGTCCCGCCGGGTCGAGCGGCCCGGCGACCTGGAGGACGCCCTGAAGGGGGCCTTCGCCCACCAGGGCCCGGCGCTGGTGGAGGTGATGACCGCTCGCCAGGAACTGTCCGTGCCCCCGGCGATCACGGTGGAGCAGGCCAAGGGCTTCACCCTCTACGCCATCCGCACCGTCCTGGACGGCCGCGGCGGGGAACTGCTCGACCTCGTCTCCACCAACGTGGCCCGACGCATCCTGCACTGAACACACATGTGTGCTTGGGCACACATGTCGTGAGAAATTTGCCTGAGCCAACCAACCAACCTCATAGTTGCCTTAAGCAATGACCCTGGAGGCATGTGTGGCCGAGAAAGCTCTGTACGAGGAGCTGATGCGGCAGCTGAGCGCCATCGGGTGCGTCAAGCGAGAGCTGGCACGCATCCTCCCCGACGGCTGCTCCAGCGGCTCCGCCACGGTACTGGCGCTGCTCGGCCGCGACGGCGACATGCGCATCGGCAGACTCGCCGAACTGCTCGCCGTCGACATGTCGGTCACCAGCCGCCACGTCACCCACCTGACCGCGCTGGGCTGGATCGACCGCAGCCCCGACCCCGCCGACCGGCGCTCGCGCATCCTGCGCCTAACCCCGGAGGGCCGGGCCCGCCTGGCCGAACTGTCCGACCGTACCGCCAGGTTGCTCGCCGCACGGCTGAACGACTGGAGCGACGAGGACGTCCGCCGGCTGACCTGGCTCATGGCCCGGCTCCGGGCGAGCTTCGACGACGGGCGCGGCGACACCGCGCCGTCCACCGAGCCGCCGTCCGCCGAGCCGTCGTCGACCGAGCCGCCGTCCGGGCGCGGCGACACCCTGCCGTCCACCGAGCCGCCGACGGCCGCCCGGCCACCCCTCACACCCGCTGCCACCACGTTCACCACGTTCACCACGTAAGGAAGAGACACTTCATGACCACCACCCCGCAAGCCGGCGTGCGGGCCTCCGCACCGGGCGCGGGCGCGGGAGGCTCCGCCCACGCGCCCATGACCCACCCGCAGATCATGCGCGCGCTCTCCGGCCTCCTGCTCGGCCTGTTCTGCGCCATCCTCTCCTCGACCGTCGTCACCAACGCACTGCCGAAGATCATCGGTGACCTCGGCGGCGGCCAGTCCGCCTACACCTGGGTCGTCACCGCCTCCCTGCTCGCGGTCACCGCCTCCACCCCCCTGTGGGGCAAGCTCGCCGACCAGTTCAGCAAGAAGGTCCTGGTCCAGTCGGCGCTCGTCGTCTACGTCATCGGGTCGCTGGTCGCGGGCTTCGCGCACAACCCGGCGACGCTGATCACCGCCCGCGTCATCCAGGGCCTGGGCGGCGGCGGCCTGTCCGCGCTGGCCCAGGTCGTGCTGGCCGCGATGATCTCCCCGCGCGAACGCGGCCGGTACTCCGGCTACCTCGGTGCCGTGTTCGCCGTCGCCACCGTGGGCGGCCCGCTGCTCGGCGGTGTCATCACCGACACCTCCTGGCTCGGCTGGCGCTGGTGCCTGTTCGTCGGCATCCCCTTCGCCCTCGTCGCCCTGGTCGTACTCCAGCGCACCCTGAACCTGCTGGTGACCAAGCGCGAGGTCAAGGTCGACTGGGCCGGCGCCTTCTTCGTCACCGCGGCCGTGTGCACCCTGCTGATCTGGGTCACCTTCGCCGACGACAAGTACGACTGGCTGTCCTGGCAGACGTACACGCTGGTCGCCGCGGCGATCGTGCTGGCGCTGATCTTCCTGTGGGTGGAGACGAAGGCCGCCGAGCCGATCATCCCGCTGCGGCTGTTCCGCAACCCCACCATCACCCTGGCCTCCGTCGCTTCCCTCTTCGTCGGCGTCGCGCTCTTCGCGGGCACGGTCTTCTTCAGCCAGTACTTCCAGCTGGCGCGCGGCGACTCCCCGACCAAGTCCGGTGTGATGACGATCCCGTTCATCGCGGGCCTGTTCGTCTCCTCCACGGTCTCCGGCCGCGTCATCACCCGCACCGGAAAGTGGAAGGGCTGGCTGCTCACCGGCGGCGTCCTGCTCACGGCGGGCCTGGCCCTGCTGGGCACGCTCCGCCACGACACCCCGTACCTGTACATCGCCTGCTGCATGGCGCTGATGGGCCTCGGCGTCGGCATGACCCTCCAGAACCTCGTGCTCTGCACCCAGAACCAGGTGTCCCCGGCTGACCTCGGCGCCACGTCCTCCACGGTCACCTTCTTCCGGTCGCTCGGCGGCGCGGTCGGCGTCTCGGTGCTCGGCTCGGTCCTCACCACCCGGATCGGCCACTACGCCAAGGACACCATCACCCAGCTCTCCCCGCGGGACCAGGCGGCGGCCGCCGAGGCGTCCGGCAGCGGCAACCTGCCCGACCTCGCGATCCTGCCCACCCCGGTCCGCATCTGGCTGGAGGGCGCCTACGGGCACGCCATCGGCGACATCTTCCTCTACGTCGCACCGGTCGCCCTGATCGCCTTCCTGGTGACCGTCTTCATCAAGGAGGTCCCGCTGCGCGCCTCCAGCGGCCTCGACCAGGCCGCCGCGCAGATGGCGCGGACGGCCGTGGAGGACGCCGAGGCGGTCGCCGGGGCACCGGTGCCGGCCGAGGCCGTCGACGAGGCCGTACGGGCGTCCGCCGGCGCCGGCATCGAGGTCCGGGGCCGGATACGGGCCGCCGGGAGCGAAGCCGCCCCGCGCGGCGGGTCCGTCACCCTCACCACCGTGGAGGGCGGCGAACTGGGCCGCGCGGAGGTCCGGGCCGACGGCTCCTGGACGGTGGACGCTCCCGGCACCGGCCGGTACGTCCTGATCAGCGCCGCCGAGGGCTACCAGCCGCAGGTCTCCGCCATCGAGGTGGCCGAGGTGCCGTTCGTCCACGACGTGCGGCTGACGGCCCCGGCCGACTGACCGGGCCTGCCGCAGCCGGGTGCCGACGGCCATGGCGGCCGGCACCCGGCTGCGGCCTC
>NZ_JAVRHI010000482.1:0-39477 GCF_034105845.1 Streptomyces sp. CRN 30
GCCGCCCGCGCGGGCCAGCGCCGTCCAGGCGTCGACCAGCGCGTACTGCTCGCGGGCGCGGGCCGCGTCGCCCCGGCCGCCGCGCTCCTCGTACAGCTCGCCGAGGGCGACCAGCGGGCCGGGCAGCGGCGAGCGGGCGACGACCCGCTCCAGGTCCGCGACGGCACCGGCCCGGTCACCGCTCGCGGCGAGGGCGCGGGCCCGGCCCTCCAGCGCGGGCAGATAGGTCTCGTCGGCAGCGAGGGCACGGGCGTAGTGCGCGAGCGCCGTCTCGTGGTCGCCGCCGGCCCAGGCGAGCCGCCCGAGCTGCGCGGCGACGTACGCCACGTCGCCCGGGGCGCGCGCGGCGGACAGGGCCTCCTCCAGCACCCGCCGGGCGGTGGCCGTGTCGCCGCGCAGCTCGCGGACGTAGGCGTACCGGGTGAAGACCGGGACGCCGGGGCGCCGGTCGTCGGCGGTGTCCGCGGCCCGCGCGGCCTCGCCGTACCGGCCCAGCTCGACGAGGGCGTCGATACGGGAGCACAGGGCGCGTTCGCTGTAGGGGTTCTGCTCCAGGGCGCGGTCCGCGCGGTCGAGGGCGCCGGAGAAGTCGTGCCGGGCGGCGGCGAGGGCGGCCTGCCCGGCGAGTGCCTGGTCGTTGCCGGGGCGCAGCTTCAGGGAGCGGGCCAGGGCCCGTCCGGACTGTGGGTAGCGCGAGGGGTCGCCCGTGGTGCGGGCCTGCTCGACGAGGGCGAGGCCGAGCGTGGCCCAGCCCTGGTGATCGCGCGGCTGGGACTTCAGGTGCGCGCGCAGCGAGGCGATGTCCGTATCGAGGTCCTCGCCGGTCGCCGTGGCGGGGACCACGGCGCCGGGCGCCGTGGACGTGGCGGGCCGGTCCCCGTCGTCGCGCAGGTCACCGACGGCGATCGCGCCCGCGGTGAGCGCCACGGCCAGCAGCGCGGCGCAGACGGCCGGCCGGACGGTCCGCCGGCGCCGGCCGGCGGTCGTCGTGGGCCGCTCGGTCGGGTCGGTCGGGCTGTCGTGCGTACGCGGGCTCATGCCCTCTCCTCGAAAAGCGCTGAAGGTGCTGCTCGGTCGTTTACGCGATGGAGGTGCGGGAGGTGCGGGAGGTACGGGGGCGCGGCCCGGGTCGTGGGGAGGCACACCGGGCCGCGCCACCGCGGCGGAACGGGTCAGCGGAGCCCGCTCCGCGTGCGGCGCCACCACAGCAGGCCGGCGCCGACCAGGGCGACACCCACCGCTCCGGCGGCAGCCGAGGCGGCGATCAGGGTGGTGTCGTCCGAGTCACCGGAGGAGGAGGTACCGGTGGGCTCCAGTGCCTCACCCAGCTGGTTGCGCACGTCGTTGTCGTCCTCGACGCCCTTGGCGCGCGGGCCGCGCGAGCCCGCCGTCGGCTCGGCCACGTACGGGAAGGACGTGCCGAACTCCTTGTCGTTGGCGTCGACCGCGTCGCCCAGGTCGTTCTTCGACCCGACCAGCTCGCCCTCGACGACCTGCAACGAGGCGTCGAGCACGTCGTCGGTCAGCCGCCGCCCGTTGGGGAAGCCCGCGTTGTCGCCGTCGAGCACCCCGAGCCGCTTGGGATCGGCGGCCGGCTTGACGGACGTGTTCAGCCGCAGTTCCTCGGCCGGGCGCACGTTCGGCGGCTGGTTGAGGCCCTCGACACCCTTGAGGAAGACGTCGACGAGGTCGTTGCGCGGCTCCTTCGGCGCCTTGATCTTGTAGATCGACTCCAGGAGCTTGGGCAGTTCCGGCTTGGTGACGTTGTCCAGGAACTGGGCGTCGTTCCAGGGCGAGTCCGCGTTGAATGTGTCCTTGTCCTCCATCGGGTTGACCACCTCGTTGACCAGCGGGTTGCCCAGCCGGGAGACCTGCTTGTAGACCCCCTGGGCGTTCTTGCGCTGGGTGGTCGACCAGATGCCGACGACCGGCTGCCCGCTCGACTCGGTGATCATCTCGGTGGGCACCTGGAGGGCGAGCGAGTTGACGTTGTAGCCCTTGAGGGTGTCCCGGCCGACCTCGGAGAGGTCCCCGCCGTACAGCAGGTCGAAGACGCGCAGGTCCAGGAAGAACGGGTCGTCGGCCTGGCCGGCGAAGGTCTGCCCGCCGCCCTGGAGCGGCTTGACCGCCTGGTCGCGCAGGTTCCCGTAGTCCGGCATCGACGCCTCGCCGACGTGCGACGGAGCCACCGGTACGTCCTCGGCGACCTTGTGCTTCGAGACGACCTTCTGGTCCCGCAGCTTGATCAGCTCTACGTCGTAGGTCTGCGTGACGTTCAGGTCCGGGTCGTCGAGCGAGGTGACCGGGCCGGTGTTGTAGAGGAACGTCTTGCCGTTCTTGGTGTGCGTCTGGAAGGTGTAGCGGAAGAGCAGCTCGCCCTGCGCGTCGCCGTTGTTGTCGATGTGCAGGTCGTACTGCGCGTCGTCGGCGAACGTATAGAAGTTCGGCCCGCCCGCCGGTTCCTCGAAGGGTATCCAGTTCGCGACAATCGTCGTCGTGTCCGGCCTGTCCGGACTGACGAACGCGTACACGTCCGTGTTGTCGTACTGCGGGGTCCCCGAGATGAGCGGGGCCTCCCGGTGGCTGGAGGCGGTGGCCGCCTCCGGTTCCAGCGCGGTGACGCCGGCGGCTGCGAGCCCCCCGGCGGCCAGCGCGCCACAGATGAGGGTGGCGACGCCCGAGCGTCCCGCACCGTTCCTGGAGATAGGTGACATGCCGTCCGTCCTCAGTGCCGACTTGCCTGACGCACGGGCATTCGGACCGGCCGCCGGGCCGGATTGGTCGGACGCGCGAAACACCGCCGGGGCGTCGGCGGGACGCGGGACGCGGGATTCACGGCGTCCCGGCCCGCGTTTTCGGCCGGCTGATCCGTAACACCGTCCGAGGACTCGGCCCGGCAGGGGCCACGGAAGGGGGGACGGGTGGAGACGGACGAACTGATGGAACGCGTCGCCGACGGTGACCAGAAAGCCTTCGAGGAGCTGTACGCGCGCGTGTCGGGGCCGGTGTTCGGCCTCGTCCGGCGGGTGGTGCGGGACGCCGCGCAGTCCGAGGAGGTGGCCCAGGAGGTACTCCTGGAGGTGTGGCGGTCGGCCGGCCGGTTCGACGCCGCGCGGGGCAGCGCCCTGTCCTGGGTGCTCACCCTGGCCCACCGCCGTGCCGTCGACCGGGTCCGCAGCGCCCGCGCGGCCGGCGAACGCGAGCAGCGCGAGGCCCGCCGCTCCCACCACCCCGCCTTCGACCAGGTCCTGGAGGAGGTCGAGGCCGGGCTCGAACGCGAGTGGGTGCGCCGCTGCCTGGACCGCCTCACCGCCCTCCAGCGCCAGTCGGTCACCCTCGCCTACTACGACGGGTACACCTACCGTGAGGTGGCGGAGCGGCTGTCGCTCCCGCTGGGCACGGTGAAGACGCGGATGCGCGACGGGCTGACCCGGCTGCGTGACTGCCTGGGGGGCGTCGCGTGAGGATCTGGGACCGGTTGCGGCGCCGGGGCGGCCCGCACTCGTTCGCCGCGCCCTACGCCCTGAACGCGCTGGAACCCGCCGAGCGCGTACGGTTCGAACGGCACCTGGAGCGCTGCGGGCGCTGCGCCGCCGAGGTGCGGCGGCTCACCGAGGACACCGTCCGCCTCGCCTGCTCCACGGCTGTGTCGCCGCCGCCGGCCCTGCGCGAGCGGGTGCTGGCCGCCGTCGCCACGACACCGCAGGAGCCCGCCACATCACCGCGGGAGTCCGCGCCGGCGCCGCGGCTCCCGCCGCACGTGTGGAACGGACGGCGGGCGCCCGGGACCCCGGCGCCCCGCCGCTCCCTGTTCGTGCCGTTCGCCACCGCCACGGCCGCCGCCGCCCTCGTCGTCGCCGCCCTCTTCGCCGTCCAGGCGGACCGTACCCGGGACGAGCTGAACGCCGAGCGGGACCGGGCGGGCGAGATCGCCGAGGTGCTCTCCGCGCCGGACGCCCGCGCGGACGCCGACCAGGACGCCCGGGGTCGCGGCATCGGAGTGGTCGCCTCCGCCGCCGAGGGGCGCGCGGTGGTGACGCTGAGCGGGTACGGCGCTCTGCCGGGCGACCGAGTGCATCAGTTGTGGCTCATGCGCCCCGGCACGCAACCGCGCTCCCTCGGCGTCTTCGCCGCCGACGCGCCCCTGATCGCCTCCGGCCTGGACCGATCCGCGTCGTCACTGGCCGTGACGGTCGAGCCGGACGGCGGTTCGGAACAGCCCACCAGCAGCCCTATTGTCCAACTCGCCCTGGAATCTGTTGGATTCGGAGAGTAGGGGGAGAGCCATGGTCAACGCCCTTGCGGGGAAGGTGAATCCTGTGACCGCGATACACGGGAGCATCGCGAGGGAGATAGGGTTAGCCTGCCCGGGCCGGGTGGACTCGTACGGGTGGGGAGTGTCATGGAACAGATAACAGTGCGCAGCAGGGCCAGGGTCCCTGCGATCACCTGCGGGAGCAGCGCGACCAGTTCGCGTCTCGACCGCCATCTCGCGGTGCTCGGCGGTCCCGCCGTGCCCCAGCGCGAGACGGTCGAGGCCACCTCGCTGATGCGGGAGCTGACCGCGCGCGAGCCCGCGCGTGAGCACAGCGGCAGGGGAGCCCGGGTCCGTCGGGTCTCGCTCTTCGCGCCGCTGCGCCGACTGCGTCGTTCGCTCTTCGGCGGGCGCTGACGCCCCGCGCTCAGGCAGCCACACCGACCCGGCGTCCAGCCGCGTCCCCGTCGTCCGTCATCCCCACGGTCCACGGTGACGCACCGGTGTGTTCCCGAGCGCGGGCGCGCCCGTCCCGGCCGACTCCCCCCACCCCGGCGGTCCGTGGGGCCCTACCGCTCGCCGTGCGCGTACCGGCGGACGGCGAGCGGCGCGAACACGGCCAGCAGCACCCCGCACCACAGCAGCGACCCGGCGACCGTCCGCAGCCAACCACGAACCGTGGGAACCGACCGGCGACTGGCGGGCCGACCTGTTCCGCGTCGCCCGCGACACCCGCGCCCTGATGCACGCCCACCCGTGGCTGCCGCGCCTGATGTCCCCGGTGTACGGCTTCAGCCCCAACGCCCTGCGCTACCTGGAGCACTGCCTGGCCTGCCTGGACCCGCTGGACGAGCCCTACGGCACCAAGATGCAGCTCATCGCGCTGGTGAACAGCGTGGTGACGACCTATGTGAGCAACGAGCTGGCCACCGCCGAGCGGACCCGCTCACTGCCCTGGTCGGCGCAGGAAGAGCAGAACGCCCGGATCGCCTACCTCGGCTCGCAGCTCTCGGGCGGCGCCTATCCGCGGCTGGCGGCGTCCTTCACCGAGGACGCGGGCCCCATCGACCTGGAGGCGGTGTTCGAGGAGGCGCTGCGGCGGGTGCTGAACGGGTTCGGGTAGTGCCTGAACGGGTTCGGGTAGCGCCCGCGTGCGCCCCCGGGCGCCGGGGCGCTCACACCAGGACCAACTGGCCCTCGGGTCCCTCCTCGTGACCGTCCAGCACGGAGGCCGGGGCACGGGACGGGGCCGGCGGCGGCAGGACGCCCGCCGCGCGCAGCTCCGCCGCGGTGATCCGGTCCGGCACCGTGAACGCGGCCCGCTCCGCCCGGACCTCGGCGAGCAGGGCCAGTACCGTGATCAGCTCAAGCAGCTCCGAGGTCCAGCTCTGCGGCCAGGCGGCCGGACGGATCGCGGAGAGCGTGCCCGGCTCGCCCCCGGCGGTGCGCGCCGCGAACCACCGCTCCAGCACCCGGGTGCCGCCCGCCTCGAACTCCCAGGCGTCCGGCGGCACCGGGGAGACGCGGCCCTCGTCGAGGCGCAGGACCTCCTCGTCCCGGTCGTACTCCAGGGTCAGCGGGCGCGGCGGCAGCGGCGCGCGGACGTACGGGCGGCGCCCGCCCGGCAGCTTGGGCCGCTCGCCGTCCCGCCGCAGCAGCCAGAGCGCGCGGCGGCCGAGCCGCACACCGTGCTCCCACAGCTCGGGATCGGCGGTCAGGGGGACCGCCGACGTCTCCCGTGCCGCCGTCAGCGTCCAGGCCAGGACGTCCAGCGGAGCGGGCCGGGTGCCGAGCCGGGCCGCCAGGTGGTCGAGGAGCCCCGGGGCCAGATTGGGTTCCGTGCCGCCGGGACGGCGGTAGAGGGGGCGGACGCGGCCGGGGCCGAAGAGCGGGAGCAGCGACGTCGCCAGCAGCGGATCGGGCCCGTCCGGCGTCTCCACGGCGAACACCTGCCGCGCGTCCGCCACCCGCCACAGCTCGGGACGGGCCGCGTCGATCAGCCGGTGGTCCGGGACGAGCCACTGTTCGTCGAAGGGCGCGCGCAGCACCCGGACCGGCTCCGCGCACGGCCCCGAGGCGCGCTCCAGCCGCTCCGTGCCCGCCGCGACACCCGGCAGCCGTCCGACCGCCGTGCGCGTGGTCCGGGACCGCGACGGCTCCAGCAGGGCCGCCCGGTCCGGTCCCTCGGCTTTCAGCAGGGCGTCCCAGCGGGCCTTCAGGGACGCCGCGTCGGGAGCCGCCGGCCAGCTCCGGCCGAGCCGGAGCGGTGCGACGGACCACGGCATGAGGTCCGCCAGCGGCGGCGCGTCGTCGTGCGTCACGCTGGGCATCGTACGACGGCCCGCCGGTCCCGCAGGAGGCGTCCAGGGTGACGGAGGCTCTGTGGAGGTCCGGAGGTCCGGAGGGCCTCAGGAGGCGTCCAGGGTGACGGAGAAGGAGAAGCGGTCCCCGCGGTAGTGGATGACGGCCACGTCCAGCACCCGTCCCGCCGCGTCCCGGGTGACGCCCGTGTAGTGCAGGATCGGGCTGAGCAGCGGTACGCGCAGGAGCCGGGACGTCTCCGGGTCCGCGAGCCGCGCCTCCACGGTGTCCGTGATGCGGCCGATGTCCACGCCCACCACGTCCCGCAGCACCTTCGTCATCGGCATCCGGGCGAGGTCGTCGGGGTCGATCCGGGCGGCGAGTTCGGGACGGACGTAGTTGCGGGCGTGGTTGGTCGGCTCGCCCGTCTCCTCGTCGCCGCGGAGCCGGTGGTACGTCGCCACCTCGGCCAGGTCCGGGAAGAGGTCGACGAATCCGGCGGGCACCGGATCCCTGCCGCGCCCCAGCAGTTCGCTGCGCATCCCCGACTGCTGGGCCACGATGGCGTCCACCGAGCCCAGCAGCCGCACCGGTGCCGTCCGCGCGACGTGCGGCTCGATGAACGTGCCGCGCCGCCGGTGCCGGGTGATCAGCCCCTCCTCCTCCAGTTCCTTCAGCGCCTGCCGCATGGTGAGCACGCTGACGCCGTAGTGCCCGGCGAGCTGCTCCTCGGTGGGCAGGCGCAGCGGGTCCCGGGGCGTGCGGCCGAGTATGGAGGCGCGCAGCGACTGCGAGACCTGGTACCAGAGCGGCAGCTTGCGGTTGAGGACGAGGGAGTCCGGAGCGAAGAAGGTCACGGGTGGAAGTGTCGCCGCAGTCCCCGCCACACGTCGTCGTACCCCTGCTGGAGGTGGGGCGCTCCGGCGGCCCCGGGCGTCAGCGTGACGGGCCACCGCGTCTCGAACATGAACGCCAGCCCGTCGTCGACCTTCTGCGGCCGCAGCTCGGCGGCGCTCGCCCGCTCGAACGTCTCCCGGTCCGGACCGTGCGCCGACATCATGTTGTGCAGCGAGCCGCCGCCCGGCACGAAGCCCCCCGCACCGGCCGTCTTCGCGTCGTAGGCGCCCTCGATCAGCCCCATGTACTCGCTCATCACGTTGCGGTGGAAGTACGGCGGCCGGAAGGTGTCCTCGCCCACCAGCCAGCGCGGCACGAACGCCACGAAATCCACGCCGGCGAGGCCCGGGGTGTCCGACGGGGAGGTGAGCACGGTGAAGACCGACGGATCCGGGTGGTCGTAGGAGATCGACCCGAGGGCGTTGAAACGGCGCAGGTCGTAGACGTACGGGACGTGGTTGCCGTGCCAGGCGACGACATCGAGCGGGGAGTGGTCGTACACCGCCCGCCAGAGGTTGCCGCAGAACTTGGTGACCACCTCCACCGGGCCCTCGACATCCTCGTAGGCGGCCGTCGGGGCGCGGAAGTCCCGCGGGTTGGCCAGGCCGTTGGCGCCGATCGGGCCGAGGTCGGGGAGGCGGAACGGGGCGCCGTAGTTCTCGCAGACGTAGCCGCGGGCGGTGGCGTCCAGCGGTTCCACCCGGAACCGGACGCCGCGCGGGACCAGCGCGACGTGGCCGGGCTCGGCGTGCAGCGCGCCGAACTCCGTGCGCAGCAGCAGGCCGCCCCGCTCCGGCACGATCAGCAGCTCGCCGTCGGCGTCGCCGAACACCCGCTCCATGGAGGCGTTGGCGTGGTAGAGGTGCACGGCCGTGCCGGTGCGCTGCGCGGCGTCGCCGTTGCCGCCGAGCGTCCACAGGCCCGCCAGGAAGTCCGTGCCGGCGGGCGGCGCGGGCAGCGGGTCCCAGCGCAGCCGGTTGGGGTCCGGGACGGACTCCGTGAAGGGCGCGGTGCGCAGCGCGCCGTTGTCCGCGCGGGTGAACGCCGGGTGCGCGGCGGACGGGCGGATGCGGTAGAGCCACGAGCGCCGGTTGTGCGCCCGGGGCTCGGTGAACGCCGAGCCGCTCAGCTGCTCCGCGTACAGGCCGAGCGGCGCCCGCTGCGGGGAGTTGCGGCCCTCAGGGAGGGCCCCCGGCTCCGCCTCCGAGCTGTGCTCGTTGCCGAACCCGGAGAGGTAGGCCAGCCGCTCCGCGGTCTTCCGCGCGTCCCCGCTCATGGTCGCCCCTTCACGCCGATTCCTATGGGGAACCGTAGGATTGCTGCCCCGGCCGCGCAAGAGGTGTGCGTGGGACCGCCTCCGCGTGGGGGAGGTGCGCGCGGAGGCGGTTCGCGCGGAAGAGGTGCGCGCGGAGGTGGTCCGGGTCCCCCGTGGGGATGACCGGAACCCGACCCCCGGGGGATTCGGCCGGTCGGACTCGTGTTCTACGCTCCCGGACATGGCGTGGACGCGGAGGAGGACTGCCGCGCTCGCGGTCTGTGTCCTGCTGCTGACCGGATCCGCGGGCTGCGGCTCGGGCGGTGGGGACGGCCCCGGACGGTCGGCGACGACCGCGTCCGCGGGACGGCTCCTCGACGACACCGACGAGGACGGCCGGCGGCTGCGGCAGGTTGACGCGGAGGGCGCGCCGGAGGTCGGCATCGAGGTGCAGCCCGAGGCCGGCGCCGAGTGGGACGTGACGCTGACCGTCCGCAACTTCCGCTTCTCGCCCGCGGGCACGCGGACCGAGGCGGTGGGCGGCCGGGGACTGGCCTACCTCTACGTCGACGGCGAACTGGTCAGCCGGCTGCGCGCCCCCGAGTACCGGCTGGCCGCCGCCCTGGTGCCGCGCGGCACCCACCACGTCACGGTCCGCCTGTACGCCGACGACGCCACGGTGTGGGCGGTGGACGGCGAGCCGGTGGAGAGCACGGCGGACATCACGGCGTCCGAACCGGAGGCCACGGGGGAGGACTCCGCCGCCGGGCACCCCCGTACGGCGGCCGGCGCCGGGGAGGCATCATGAACGGCGTGCCCCACGCGACCTCGCTCCGCCGCGCCCCCGTCCAGCGGCGCAGTGCCGAACGGCTGACCAGGATCCTCGACGCCTGCGCCGACCTCCTCGACGAGGTCGGCTACGACGAGCTGAGCACCCGGGCCGTCGCCCAGCGCGCGGGCGTCCCCATCGGCTCGGTGTACCGCTTCTTCGGCAACAAGCGGCAGATGGCCGACGCCCTGGCCGCGCGCAACCTGGAGCGCTACGCGCAGCGCGTCACCGAGCGCCTCGAGAACGCCGCCGGCGGCGACTGGCGCGCGGCGCTGGACGCCGTCCTCGACGAGTACCTCGCGATGAAGCGGACCGCCCCCGGCTTCTCCCTGATCGACTTCGGCAACCAGATACCGGTCGGCGACCGTCAGGCCGCCCCCAACCACCGTGTCGCCGACCGCCTCACCGACCTGCTGGCCGGCACCCTGAAGCGCCGTCCCGACGACGATCTGCGCCGCACGTTCCTGGTCGCCGTCGAGACCGCCGACACCCTGGTCCAGCTCGCCTTCCGGGTCGCGCCGGACGGCGACGAGAAGATCATCGAAGAGGCCCGGGAGCTGCTGCGGGCCTATCTGAGCCGGGTGCTGGACCAGCCGGCGCCGTAAAACATCGCAGTCGGCGCCGTAGAACACCCCACCCGGCGCCGTAGAACACCGCACACGACAGTTCACCGTAAGACACCTCCCGGGCATGCGTACCGGTCGGTATGCTCGGCGTCGGTCCCACGTCCCACGTCCCAAGCCCCGCGCCACCGCAGCCGCCTCCCGGGAGGACCCGTGACCCGCACCGCCCCGCGTATCTGCCCCCTGTGCGAGGCCACCTGTGGCCTGACCCTGACCATCGAGGGGCCGCGGGTCACCGCCGCCCGCGGTGACCGCGACGACGTCTTCAGCCGGGGATTCGTCTGCCCGAAGGGCGCCTCCTTCGGAGCCCTCGACTCCTCCCCTGACCGGCTCCGCACCCCCCTGGTGCGGCGCGACGGCCGGCTGCGCGAGGCGAGCTGGGAGGAGGCGTTCGCCGCGGTCGCCGACGGAATCCGGCCGCTGACCGAGCGGTACGGACCGCAGACCGTGGGCGTCGTCCTAGGCAACCCCAACGTGCACACCGTGGCCGGCAACCTCTACCCGCCGCTCCTCATCGGCGCCCTCGGCACCCGCAACGTCTTCACCGCCTCCACGCTCGACCAGATGCCCAAGCACGTCTCCAGCGGCCTGCTCTTCGGCGACGCCAACGCCATCCCCGTGCCCGACCTCGACCGCACCGACCACCTCCTCGTCATCGGCGCCAACCCCCTGGAGTCCAACGGCAGTCTCTGCACCGCCCCCGACTTCCCCGGCCGCCTCAAGGCGCTGCGGGCCCGCGGCGGCACCCTCACCGTCGTCGACCCGCGCCGCACCCGCACCGCGCGCCTCGCCGACCGGCACGTCGCGATCCGCCCCGGCACCGACGCGCTGCTGCTGGCCGCCGTGGCCCACGTCCTGTTCGCCGAGGGCCTGACCGACCTCGGCGACCTGACCCCCCACGTCGAGGGCGTCGGCGAACTCCGCGCCGCGCTCGCGGAGTTCACCCCCGAGGCGGTCGCCCCGGCCTGTGACGTGGACGCCGGCACCACCCGCGCCCTCGCCCGCGAACTGGCCGCCGCGCCCACCGCCGCCGTCTACGCCCGCATCGGCAGCTGCACCGTCGCGCACGGCACCCTCGCCAGCTGGCTCGTCGACGTCCTCAACGTCCTCACGGGCAACCTCGACCGGCCCGGCGGCGCGCTCTTCCCGCAGGCCGCCACCGACCGGACCCCGCGCCCCGCCGGACCGGGCCGCGGCTTCGAACTCGGCCGCTGGCGCTCCCGGGTCAGCGGCCACCCCGAGGCCAAGGGGGAGCTGCCGCTCGCCGCGCTCGCCGAGGAGATCGACACCGCGACGGCCGAGGGCGAGCCGATCCGCGCGCTCGTCGCCGTCGCCGCCAACCCCGTGCTCTCCGCCCCCGACGGCGACCGCCTCGACAAGGCACTGGACTCCCTGGACTTCATGGTCGCCGTCGGCCCCTATCTCGACGAGACCGCCCGCCACGCCCACGTCGTGCTGCCGCCGCCCCCGCCCGCGCAGAGCCCGCACCACGACTTCGCGCTCAACACCCTCGCCATCCGCAACCAGGTCCGCCACACCCGCGCGGCCGTCCCCCTGGAAGCCGGCCGCATGGCCGAGACCGAGATCATGGCCCGGCTGGTCCTCGCCGTCACCGGCCGCGACGGCACCGATCCCGCCGCCGTCGACGCGCTGGTCGTGGAGCAGACCCTCGGCCGGGCGGTCCGCGAACCGCACTCCCCGGTGCACGGCCGCGACCCCCGCGAGCTGGCCGCGCTCCTCACCGGCGCCGACGGCCCCGAGCGACGGCTCGACCTGATGCTCCGCCTCGGCCCGTACGGTGACGGCTTCGGCGCCCGCCCCGACGGACTCAACCTGGACCGGCTCCTCGCCCACCCGCACGGCATCGACCTCGGCCCGCTCCGCCCGCGCCTGCCCCAGCCGCTCAGGACCCGCAGCGGCAAGGTGGAACTCCTGCCGGAGCCCATCGCCGCCGACCTGCCCCGGCTGCGGCGCGCCCTGGCCGACCGCCCCGCCGGACTGCTCCTGGTCGGCCGCCGCCACCTGCGCTCCAACAACAGCTGGATGCACAACATCCCGGCGCTGACCGGCGGTTCCAATCGCTGCACCCTGCACATCCACCCCGTGGACGCGGCCCGGCTCGGCGTCGGCGACGGGACGGCGGTGCGGGTCAAGGGCGCCGGCGGAGAGGTGACCGCCGCCGCCGAGGTCACCGACGGCGTACGGCCCGGCGTCGTGAGCCTGCCGCACGGCTGGGGCCACGACCGCCCCGGCACCCGCCTCGGCCACGCCGCGACCGACCCCGGTGTCAACGTCAACCAGCTCCTCGACGGCAGCCTGCTCGACCCGCTCTCGGGCAACGCCGTCCTCAACGGAGTGCCGGTGGAACTCACCCCGACCTCGTGACTCGTGACGTGTAACCCGTGACCCGTGACCAGGAGTTTTGCGCTTATTGCTCGCGTGTCAACATCTTGTTAACGCCGCTTCACCGCACCTAACGTCATCGCACCGCCGACCCCTGCCGGACGGCGGCGCGGCTGTTCAACGGCGAACGTTAGGTACTCCCTCCATGCTGACCATCCTCGGCTTCGCCATGATCGCGACCTTCCTGGTCCTGATCATGCTGAAGAAGATGTCGCCGATCGCGGCGCTCGTGCTGATCCCCGCGCTGTTCTGCGTGATCGTCGGCAAGGGCGCCCACCTCGGCGACTACGTCATCGACGGCGTGTCCAGCCTCGCGCCGACCGCGGCCATGCTGATGTTCGCCATCGTCTACTTCGGGGTGATGATCGACGTCGGCCTCTTCGACCCGGTCGTCCGGGCGATCCTCAGGTTCTGCAAGGCGGACCCGATGCGGATCGTCGTCGGCACCGCGCTGCTCGCCGCGATCGTCTCCCTGGACGGCGACGGCTCCACCACCTTCATGATCACGGTGTCGGCGATGTACCCGCTGTACAAGCGCCTGAAGATGAGCCTGGTCGTCATGACCGGCGTCGCGGCCATGGCCAACGGCGTGATGAACACGCTGCCCTGGGGCGGCCCCACCGCCCGCGCCGCCACCGCCCTCAAGGTGGACGCCACCGACATCTTCGTGCCGATGATCCCGGCGCTCGCCGTCGGCCTGCTCTTCGTCATTGTCCTCGCCTACGTCCTCGGGGTGCGCGAACGCCGCCGGGTCGGCACGCTCACCCTGGACGAGGCGCCGGTGGAGGAGAAGGAGAAGGAGAGGGAGAAGGAGAAGGAGACGGTGCTGGTGGGCGTGGGCGGGGGCGGGGGCGGGGGCGGGGGCGCCGCCGAGGGTACGCGTACGGCCCGTACCGGCGGCCTCCCCGACGAGCCCGCCGCCGCCGGCGGCTTCCAGGGCCTCGACCCGGACCGGCCCACCCTGCGCCCCAAGCTGTACTGGTTCAACGCGCTGCTCACCGTCACGCTGCTCACCGCCATGATCATGGAGCTGCTGCCGATCCCGGTGCTGTTCCTGCTCGGCGCCGCGCTCGCGCTCACCGTCAACTTCCCGCACATGCCGGACCAGAAGGCCCGCCTCGCCGCCCACGCCGACAACGTCCTCAACGTCTCCGGCATGGTCTTCGCCGCCGCCGTCTTCACCGGTGTCCTCACCGGCACCGGCATGGTCGACCACATGGCCGAGTGGCTGGTCGGCGCTGTCCCCGAGGCGATGGGCCCGCACATGGCCCTGGTCACCGGCGTGCTGAGCCTGCCGCTCACGTACTTCATGTCCAACGACGGCTTCTACTTCGGTGTCCTGCCCGTCCTTGCCGAGGCCGGCCAGGCCCACGGCGTGTCGAGTCTGGAGATCGCCCGCGCCTCGATCGTCGGCCAGCCGCTGCACATGTCCAGCCCGCTCGTCCCCGCCGTGTACGTGCTGGTCGGCATGGCGAAGGTCGAGTTCGGCGACCACACGCGGTTCGTCGTGAAGTGGGCAGCCCTGACCTGCCTGGTCGTTCTCGGGGCGGGCATCCTGTTCGGGATCGTCTGACGTATCCGTACGCTCGGCGATTCCACCCCGAACAGCATTCAGGAGGTACGCCCATGAGGCCCGGCGGCAACCGCGGCTGGCTGCTCCGGCTCGTCATCGCCTTCGCCTTCGCCCAGGGCGCGGTGTCGATGGCCCGGCCCGCCGTCTCCTACCGGGCCCTGGCGCTCGGCGCCGACGAACGGGCGGTCGGTGTGATCGCCGGTGTCTACGCCCTGCTGCCGCTCTTCGCCGCCGTTCCCCTCGGCCGCCGTACCGACCACGGCCGCTGCGCGCCGCTGCTGCCGGCCGGAGTAGTGCTCATATCCGCGGGCTGCGCGCTCAGCGGGGCCGCCGGGTCCCTGTGGACGATGGCGCTGTGGAGCGGCGTCATGGGCCTGGGTCACCTGTGCTTCGTGATCGGCGCGCAGTCGCTGGTCGCCCGCCAGTCCGCGCCGCACGAACAGGACCGCAACTTCGGCCACTTCACCATCGGCGCGTCCCTCGGCCAGCTGGTCGGCCCCGTCGCGGCGGGCGCGCTGATCGGCGGCCCCGACATGGCCCGCAGCAGCGCGCTGGCCCTGCTGGTGGCGGGCGCGGGAGCGGCGGTGGCGTTCACGTCGCTGTGGCGCATAGAGGACCGTGCGGCCCTCACCTCGCGCGGCGCGGCGGGCGACCGGGTGCCCGTGGGACGCATCCTGCGCGCCCGGGGCGTGCCCGCGGGCATGCTGATCAGCCTCTCCGTGCTCTCCGCGACCGACGTCCTCACCGCCTATCTGCCGGTGGTCGGCGAGCACCGGGGGATCGCGCCCTCGGTGATCGGCCTCCTGCTCAGCCTGCGGGCGGCGGCCACCATCGCCTGCCGGCTGGTGCTGACGCCGCTGCTGCGGGTGGTCGGCCGCACCCTGCTGCTCACCCTCACCTGTCTGCTGGCGGCCGTGCTGTGCGTGGGGGTCGCGCTGCCGGTGCCGGTCTGGGCGCTCGGCGCGATGCTCCTGGTCCTCGGCTTCTGCCTCGGCGTGGGCCAGCCGCTGTCCATGACGACGGTCGTCCAGGCGGCCCCCGCCGAGGCGCGCTCGACGGCCCTCGCGCTGCGCCTCACCGGCAACCGCCTCGGCCAGGTCGCCGCCCCCGCCGCCGCGGGCCTGATCGCCGGTCTCGCGGGCGTCGCGGCCCCGTTCGTGATGCTGGGCGGCCTGCTCGTGCTCTCCGCGGGCGTGGCCCTGCGGGCCCCGTCCCGGCCGGCGGACGCGGCGACCGGCGACGGGCACCGGCCCAGGACCCGGTCCCGGGCCGGGTGAGCCGCGCCGTAGGGCAGACCCGGGCCGGGTGAGCCGCGCCATAGGGGAGCCTCTGGTGTCAGAAAACTAACGGCGCTAGTTTGGGCGTCGGACGACGACGCCCGCCCGGAGGGAACGCGATGAAGGCACAGGACGGCATGTACATCGACGGCGCCTGGCGGCCCGCGGCGAGCCGGGACACGATCGCGGTCGTGAACCCGGCCGACGAGCAGGTGATCGGCCGCGTCCCGGCCGGTGACGCCCAGGACGTCGACGCGGCGGTACGGGCCGCCCGCGCCGCCCTGGCCGGCTGGGCCGCCACCCCGCCCGCCGCACGGGCCGCCCGGCTCACCGCCCTGCGCGACGCGCTGCTGGCCCGCAAGGACGAGATCGCCGAGACGGTCACCGCGGAGCTGGGCTCCCCGCTGTCCTTCTCCCAGGCGGTGCACGCGGGCGTGCCGATCGCCGTGGCCGGCTCCTACGCCGAACTGGCCGCGACGTACGCCTTCGAGGAGAAGGTCGGCAACTCCACCGTCTACCAGGAGCCGGTCGGTGTCGTCGGCGCCATCACCCCCTGGAACTATCCGCTGCACCAGATCGTCGCCAAGGTCGCCCCGGCGCTCGCGGCCGGCTGCACCGTCGTACTGAAGCCCGCCGAGGACACCCCGCTGGTCGCCCAGCTCTTCGCCGAGGCGGTCCACGAGGCCGGCGTCCCGGCGGGCGTCTTCAACCTGGTCACCGGCATCGGCGCGGTCGCGGGCCAGGCGCTCGCCGAGCACCCCGGCGTCGACCTGGTCTCCTTCACCGGCTCCACGGCCGTCGGCCGGCGCATCGGCGCGACGGCGGGCGCCGCCGTGAAGCGCGTCGCCCTCGAACTCGGCGGCAAGTCGGCCAACGTCGTCCTGCCCTCCGCCGACCTCGCCAAGGCGGTCAACGTCGGCGTCGCCAACGTCATGTCCAACTCCGGCCAGACGTGCAGCGCCTGGACCCGCATGCTGGTCCACCGCGACCAGTACGACGCGGCCGTCGAACTGGCCACGGCCGCCGCCGCCAAGTACGGCGAGCGCATCGGCCCGGTCGTCAACGACGGACAGCGCCAGCGGGTCCGCGGCTACATCGAGAAGGGCGTCGCCGAGGGCGCCCGGCTCGTCGCCGGCGGCCCCGACGCCCCGCGCGACCAGGGCTACTACGTCCGCCCCACCGTCTTCGCCGACGTCACGCCGGACATGACCATCGCCCAGGAGGAGATCTTCGGCCCGGTCCTGTCGATCCTGCGCTACGAGGACGAGGACGACGCCCTCCGCATCGCCAACGGCACGGTCTACGGGCTGGCCGGCGCCGTCTGGGCCGGGGACGACGCGGAGGCCGTCGCCTTCGCCCGCCGGATGGAGACCGGGCAGGTCGACATCAACGGCGGCCGGTTCAACCCGCTCGCCCCCTTCGGCGGCTACAAGCAGTCGGGCGTGGGCCGCGAGCTGGGCGCGCACGGCCTCGCCGAGTACCTCCAGACCAAGTCCCTCCAGTTCTGAAGCCCCAGGGGAGTCAGTCCACCATGGCCGTCCGTACTGCCGTCCGCGCCGCCGTAGTACCCGCCGTCGGCGCTCCGCTGGAGATCACCGGGATCGAGCTGCCCGAACCCGGCCCCGGCCAGGTCCGGGTACGGCTCACCGCCGCCGGCGTCTGCCACTCCGACCTGTCGCTGTCCAACGGCACCATGCGGGTGCCGCTGCCCGCCGTCCTCGGCCACGAGGGCGCCGGGACCGTCGTCGCCGTCGGGGACGGCGTCACCCACGTCGCGCCCGGTGACGCCGTCGTCCTCAACTGGGCGCCGTCCTGCGGCTCCTGCCACGCCTGCTCGCTCGGCGAGGTGTGGCTGTGCGCCGACGCCCTGTCCGGCGCCGGGGCGGTGCACGCCCGCCGCGCGGACGACGGCACGGAGCTGTACCCCGGCCTGAACGTCGCCGCGTTCGCCGAGGAGACGGTGGTACGGGCGTCCTGCGTCCTGCCCGCTCCCGAGGGAGTGCCGCTCGCCGACGCGGCACTGCTCGGCTGCGCCGTCCTCACCGGCTACGGTGCCGTGCACCACTCGGCGAAGGTCAGGCCCGGCGAGACGGTCGCCGTCTTCGGCGCCGGGGGAGTGGGCCTCGCCACCCTCCAGGCCGCGCGCATCGCCGGGGCGTCGAAGATCGTCGCCGTCGACGTCTCTCCCGAGAAGGAGGAGCTGGCCCGCGCCGCCGGCGCCACCGACTATCTCATCGCCTCCGACACCACCGCCCGGGAGATCCGCGGCCTGACCGGCAAGCAGGGCGTGGACGTGGCCGTGGAGTGCGTGGGGCGCGCGGCCACCATCCGCGCCGCCTGGGACTCCACCCGGCGCGGCGGCCGCACCTCCGTCGTCGGCATCGGCGGCAAGGACCAGCAGGTCACCTTCAACGCCCTGGAGATCTTCCACTGGGGCCGCACCCTCGCCGGCTGCGTCTACGGCAACTGCGACCCGGCCCGCGACCTCCCGGTCCTCGCCGACCACGTCCGCACCGGCCGCCTGGACCTCGGCGCCCTGGTCACCGAACGCATCCCCCTGGACGGAATCCCGGCGGCCTTCGACAACATGCTGACGGGAAAGGGCGCCCGAGCACTGGTCATCTTCTGACCGCCCCGGGGCGTCCCGGGGCGGCCAGTCCCGAACGGCTCTGGACCGCCCCGAGGTGCTCCGAGCCGTCCCAAGCCACCCGGAGCGGCCCTGTGCGGCCCCGAGGTGCTCCGAGCCGTCCCAAGCCACCCGGAGCGGCCCTGGGCGGCCCCGAGGTGCCCCGAGCCAGCCGTAGCTACCCCGAGCGGCCCCGGGCGGCCCCGAGGCCCCAAGCGGCCCCGAGGCGCCTCGGCCAGAGGCCCCGGGCGGCTTTGAAGCACCGGAGCCACCCGGAGCGGCCCCAGGCGGCCCCGGGGCCCCAAGAGGCCCCAAACGGCCTCGCGCCGAGCCGCCCCCAGCGGCTTTCGGCCGCGGGGCGCCGCTCGTCGTGCGGGCCGTCCGGCCCCGTCCCGGCGCGTCCCGGCGGGAGCTTCTCAGGGCCGCGGGGTGGGCGCGGGCCACTCCGCCTCGCCCGCTGCCTCCGCCTCGCCCGCCGCCTTGGCTTCGCCCGCCGTCCCGGCGATGTACGCCGCCTCGGCTTCGCCCGCCGTCCCGGCCACGTACGCCGTCCCGGCTTCGCCCGCCGCTCCCGCTTCGCCCGCCGCTCCGGCTACGTACACCGTCCCGGTCACGCCCGCTGTCGGCCCGGTCCGGGCCCCGGTCCGGGTCCCGGACCCGGTCCCGCTCGGGGTCCCGGCCCCGGTCCCGCTCGGGGTCCCGGTCCCGCTCGGGGTCCCGGTCCCGGTCGGGACCCCGGTCCCGGACCCAGACCGGGACCGGGACCGGGACCGAGAGACGGCAACGCCGGTCAGGCAGAGGAGGCCGCCTGCCAGGGTGAGGGTGCCCGGGACCTCGTCCAGCAGGGCCCAGGACATGAGGACCACCAGCGCGGGCACCGCGTACGTCGTCGCGCCCATCCGGCTGGCGGTCGTCCGGGCCAGCGCGTACGCCCAGGTCGTGAAGGCCAGCGCGGTGGGGAAGACGCCCAGGTACACCATGTTGAGCGTCGCGGACAGCGGCGCGTCGGCCGCCTGGGTCACCAGTTGCCCGGCGAACGGCAGACAGACCACCGCCCCCACCGCGCAGCCCCAGGTCGTGACCTGAAGGGCACTCGCGTGGGCCAGCGCGGGCTTCTGGGAGACGACCCCGGCCGCGTACGCCCCGGCGGCCAGCAGACACAGCACCACCCCGAGCACCGAGGCACCGCCCTCACCCGACATCGACAGCCCCACGGTCACCGCACCGGCGAACGACACCGCCATCCCGGCCAGCAGCCGCGGCGGCAGCGCGTCGCCGAGCAGCCGCGCCCCGAGCAGCGCGATGAGGATCGGCCCGGTGTTCACGACGAGCGCGGCCGTACCGGCGTCCACCTGCTGCTCACCCCAGTTGAGGGCGACCATGTAGAAGCCGAACCACAGCAGGCCGGATATGGCGATGCCCCGCCAGGCCGCGCGCGGCGGCAGCCCCTCCCGCCGGACGAGGCAGATCAGCCCGAGCACCAGGACCCCGGACAGCAGCCGCCCGAGCGCCAGCGCTCCCGGCGCGTAGGAGTCGCCCGCACTGCGGATGGAGACGAACGCGGAGGCCCACAGGACGACGGTGACCGCGGCCGCGCCGGCGGCGAGCAGCTGTGGGCGTCGGAAAGCGGAGGGGGACATCATGCTCCAGAGGCTAGGGAGGGTGACGACGGGAAGCTCGCGATTTTCGGACCCGACGGCGGCCGGTCACGGGCAGGGCTCAGCACAGGTCCGCCTCCGCCACCCCCAGCAGCTCCGACAGCGCCCGCGCCCCCGCCGCCGTCACCCGCACCGCCCGCTCCGTACCGATCCGCACGCACCACCCCGCGTCGAGCGCGTGCCGGCACAGTGCCGCGCCCGCCACCCCGGCCAGGTGCGGCCGCCGCTCGGTCCAGTCCAGGCAGGCCCGCGCCAGCGGCCGCCGCCCGGTGCGCACCAGCGGTATCCCGGTCGCGCCGAACCAGGCCACCCCCGCGTCCGTGAGCGCGAACCCGGTGTCCTGGCGCAGCAGCCCCCGCGCGGTCAGCGCGTCGGTCACGGCGATCCCGAGCCGCCCGGCGAGATGGTCGTAGCAGGTGCGCCCGCGGGCCATCGCCGCCCCGGCACCCGCCCCGGCCAGGCCCCGGGGGCGCCGCACGAGGGCCCGCGGCCCCACCCGCGCGGCCAGGTCCTCCACCAGCTGCGCGACCCGGGCGTCGGCCAGCCGAACGTACCGGTGCCTGCCCTGCCGCTCCTCGGCCAGCAGGCCGCCCGCGACGAGCTTGCCGAGGTGCTCGCTGAGGGTCGAGGGCGCGACCCGGGCGTGCCGCGCCAGCTCACCGGCGGTCCACGCCCGCCCGTCGAGCAGCGCCAGCAGACAGGCCGCCCGGGTCTCGTCGGCGATCAGCCGCGCCAGCCGCGCGAGCCCGGCCGCGCCCAAGTCCCCGGCGGTCATCCGGACTCCCCGGCGGTCATCCGGACCTCTCGGCGGTCGGTCCGCTGCGACTTCTCCGTGGTCATACGGCCAGCATGCGCCACGGACGGTTCGGCGGGCGCCGAACCGTTCTCAGCCCTCGCGCGTGAGCCGCTCGTACTGTCCGGACAGCCCGTCCAGCAGCGCCGCGAGCCCCGTCTCGAAGGCCCGTTCGTCGATCTTCTCCTGCCGCTCGGCGAGCCGGTGCGCCTGCTGGAGGTGGGGATAGTCGGCGGGGTCGTACGCCTCCGCGTCGTCGGGGAAGCCCCCGGCGAAGGAGCCCAGCGCGGAGCCCATGACGAAGTACCGCATCAGCGCGCCGATGGAGGTGGCCTGCGCCGGGGGCCAGCCGGCGTCCACCATCGCGCCGTAGACGGCGTCGGCGAGGCGCAGCGCGGACGGGCGGCGGCCGGGGCCGTGGGCGAGGACGGGGACGATGTTCGGGTGGTCGCGCAGGGCGGCCCGGTAGGAGACGGCCCAGTCGTGCAGCGCGGTCCGCCAGGGCCGGCCGTCCTCGAACATCGACAGGTCGACCTGTCCGCTGACCGAGTCGGCGACCGCCTCCAGGATCTCGTCCTTGGTGCGGAAGTGGTTGTAGAGCGAGGGCCCGCTGACGCCCAGCTCCGCCGCGAGCCGGCGGGTGGAGACGGCCGCCAGCCCCTCCGCGTCCACCAGCGCGCGGGCCGCCGCGACGATCCGGTCGGTGCTGAGCAGGGGCTTGCGCGGTCGGGCCATGGCGCACATAGTAGGGCTGCGACTGGAAACTAGCAGTGCTAATTTACGTACTGCTCTACGTGTGATCCTGTGAGGTGGCTCGGCGTGGACCTGGAGCTCAGCGAGGAGCAGACCGCCGTACGGCAGCTCGCCCGGGACTTCGTGGAGCGCGAGATCGCGCCGCACGTCGTGGCCTGGGACCGCGCCGAGGAGGTCGACCGGGGAATCGTGAAGAAGCTCGGCGAGGTCGGCTTCCTCGGCCTGACCGTCGACGAGGAGTACGGCGGCTCCGGCGGCGACCACCTCGCGTACTGCCTGGTCACCGAGGAGCTGGGCCGCGGCGACTCCTCCGTGCGCGGCATCGTCTCCGTCTCCCTCGGCCTGGTCGCCAAGACCGTCGCCGCCTGGGGCGACGAGGAGCAGAAGCGCCGCTGGCTGCCGGGGCTGACCTCCGGCGCGTACGTCGGCTGCTTCGGCCTGACCGAGCCGGGCACGGGGTCCGACGCGGGCAACCTCTCCACGCGGGCGGTGCGCGACGGCGGCGACTACGTCATCAACGGCACCAAGATGTTCATCACCAACGGCACCTGGGCCGACGTCGTCCTGCTCTTCGCCCGTTCCACCGACGCCCCCGGCCACAGGGGCGTCTCCGCCTTCCTGGTGCCCACCGACACCCCCGGCCTCACCCGCCGCACCGTCCACGGCAAGCTCGGCCTGCGCGGCCAGGCCACCGCGGAACTGGTCCTGGAGGACGTCCGCGTCCCCGCCTCCGCGCTGCTGGCCCCCGAGGGCAAGGGCTTCTCCGTCGCCATGTCGGCCCTCGCCAAGGGCCGGATGTCGGTCGCGGCCGGCTGTGTCGGCATCGCCCAGGCCGCGCTGGACGCGGCCGTGCGGTACGCGGGGGAGCGCGAGCAGTTCGGCAAGACCATCGCCCGTCACCAACTGGTGCAGGAGCTGATCAGCGACATCGCCGTCGACGTGGACGCCGCGCGGCTGCTGACCTGGCGGGTCGCCGACCTGATCGACCGCGGTCAGCCGTTCACCGTGGAGTCCTCCAAGGCCAAGCTGTTCGCCTCGGAGGCCGCCGTACGCGCCGCCAACAACGCCCTCCAGGTTTTCGGCGGCTACGGCTACATCGACGAGTACCCGGCGGGCAAGCTGCTGCGCGACGCGCGCGTGATGACCCTCTACGAGGGCACCAGCCAGATCCAGAAGCTGGTCATCGGGCGCGCTCTGACCGGAGTGTCGGCGTTCTGAGTACGAAGGCTGAGTAGTCCGGCGGATGTGGCCGCCGCCGCGTCCGCCGACGCTTGTCCCCATGAGCGACACACCGGTCAAGCAGCAGTCCACGGCCGCCTTCTACGGACAGGCCGTCGCGTCCTTCGCGGTCGCCATCGTCGCGACCGCCGTCGGCATCTTCAACCTGGAGGCCGACGCCTGGGTGCGGGCCTTCCTGGGCATCGCGGTCCTCTACCTCGTCACCTCCTCCTTCACCCTCGCCAAGATCATCCGGGACCGCCAGGAGGCCGGGCAGATCGTCAGCCGCGTCGACCAGGCGCGGGTGGAGCAGCTGCTCTCCCAGCACGATCCCTTCCAGAAGCTCTAGCCACTTCTCCTCCGCTCCCACCCCGCCTCCGCCTCCGCCCCTCCCGCCGCCCTAAGCGGCCGCTCAGCTTCGGCGGTATGGTGGACCTCCTGTCACCGAGAGGGGCGAGAAGGCGATGAGTACGGCGGAGGAGACCAGGGGCGGCGAGACCGAGCCCTGGAGCGAGGTCACCCCCGACGCGGCCCGGCGACTGCTGGTCGCCGCGGTGGAGGCCTTCGCCGAGCGCGGTTACCACGCCACGACCACCCGGGACATCGCGGGGCGGGCCGGGATGAGCCCGGCCGCCCTCTACATCCACTACAAGACCAAGGAAGAGCTGCTCCACCGCATCAGCCGGATCGGGCACGACAAGGCGCTGGACATCCTCCGCACCGCGGCCCGCGGCGACGGCGGCGCGACCGAGCGGCTCGCCGACGCGGTCTCCTCCTTCGTCCGCTGGCACGCGGGGCGGCGCACCACCGCGCTCGTCGTCCAGTACGAGCTGGACGCGCTCGGCCCGGACGCCCGCGCGGAGATCGTCGCGCTGCGCCGGCAGTGCGACGCAGAGGTGCGCGGGATCATCGAGGACGGCGTCGCCACGGGCGAGTTCGAGGTGCTCGACCTCAAGGGCACGACGCTGGCCGTGCTCTCCCTCTGCATCGACGTCGCCCGGTGGTTCAACATCCGCGGGCCCCGGACGCCGGACGAGGTCGGCGCGCTCTACGCCGACCTCGTGCTGCGGATGGTGGGCGCGAAGACGCCGCCCGGCGACGGGAAGCGGCCGGGCGCTCAGAGGTAGTAGCGCGAGACGGACTCCGCCACGCACACCGGCTTGTCGCCGCCCTCGCGCTCCACGGTGAACGCGACGGACACCTGGACGCCGCCGGTCACGTCCTCGACGTTCGTGATCGACGCCGTCGCGCGCACCCGCGAGCCGACCGGCACGGGGGCGGGGAAACGGACCTTGTTGGTGCCGTAGTTGACGCCCATCCGCACGCCCTCGACGGCGATCAGCTGCGGGCCGAAGAGCGGCAGCAGGGACAGCGTGAGGTAGCCGTGCGCGATGGTGGTGCCGAACGGGCCCGCGGCGGCCTTCTCCGGGTCCACGTGGATCCACTGGTGGTCGCCGGTCGCCTCCGCGAACAGGTCGATCCGCTTCTGGTCGACCTCCAGCCAGTCGGTGTACCCCAACCGCTCGCCCACCGCCGCCTTCAGATCGTCGGCGGAGGTGAAGATCCTCGGCTCTGCCATGTCCCGGCCTCCCACGAGATGTCGTCCCGCTTGTCTAAGCGACTGCTTAGCATGGTCGGACGGGCGGTGTCTGTCAACGGAACCGGCCGTGCGCGGAGGTGGGTAGGCTCCGAGGGGTGCCCCAGATCCCAGAGAAGATCCACGAGCTCACGGTCGGCCAGGTCGCCGCGCGCAGCGGTGCCGCCGTCTCCGCCCTGCACTTCTACGAGTCCAAGGGCCTGATCAGCAGCCGCCGCACGGCGGGCAACCAACGCCGCTACTGTCGCGACACCTTGCGCCGCGTCGCCTTCATCCGGGCGGCTCAGCGGGTCGGCATTCCGCTCGCCACGATCCGGGCGGCGCTCGCCGAACTGCCCGAGGAGCGGACGCCCACCCGGGACGACTGGGCGCACCTCTCCGAGGTGTGGCGGTCGGAACTGGACGAGCGGATCGCGCAGTTGAACCGGCTGCGGGATCATCTGACCGACTGCATCGGGTGCGGGTGTCTGTCGTTGGACACGTGTGTGCTGTCCAATCCGGACGATGTGTTCGGGGAGCGGCGGGCGGGGTCTCGGCTGATGGTCGAGTCGAAGCGGTGAGGTTCGCGGTGCGGGTGGGTTTTTTGCGCAGTTCCCCGCGCCCCTGGTGAGGGGTGGTTCGGTCGTCTGGCCGTGCGGGTTGGGGGTGGCTGGGTGCGCAGTTCCCCGCGCCCCTGGGGGGCGTGCGGGTTGGGGGTGGTTTGGTGCGGCGTTTCCTGCGCCCCTGTTAGGGGCGTTGGTGTCGGGTGGTGGTCAGGAGGGGGAGGGCCTCGGTCAGTAGCTGTGCGTTTGATGTCGCTCTTCGGCCGTCGGGGAGGTGGAGGGTGTCCTCCAGGCCGATGCGGGTGGCAAGGGACAGGCGGGCGGCCAGGCGCAGGACCGGCCAGGCGGCGTCGTCCTCGCCGTGCAGGAGGACCGGGCGGCCGTGTGCCGGGCCCAGGGCTGACAGCAGGTCCCGGGCGGTGCCGGGCGCCGTCGCCGGGTCGGTGTCGGTGACCTCCGCCAGAACACGCAGGACCCTCGGGCCGAGGGGCGAGCGGGCGAAGCGGGCCGCGCCGTCCGTGCCGGACCAGATGCCCGCCTCGACGCCGACGCCCCGCTCCAGCAGGGCGGCGGCGACCTCCTCGGCGCCGGGCTCGTGCCAGTTGACCGAGGCGTGGTCGGGCAGCACCGTCCAGCTCCGGACCCGCCGTACCCGGTCGGCCGGCGCGGGTTCCGCCCAGGCGCCCGTGGTGACGCCCACCGGTACGGACACCCGGGCCCGCACCGCCGTCAGCGTGGCCGCCAGTACCCGGGGCGACAGCGTGTCCCTCCCGCACGGGGTCTTCGGATGGACATGGAGGTCCGTCGCCCCGGCGGCCACGGCCCCGGCCGCCGAGCCGGCCACCGCCCCGGCGGACAGCGGCACCACGGCACCGTCCCGCGCGCCACGCGCTCCGTTCACACACACCTGCACCATGCTCCGATGGTGCCCGCCGTTCCCTCGGCCAAGCCGTTCAGGCGGTGCGGGGGCGTCCGTACGCCCTGCCGCACCACCCCCCATCGGCCGCACCCCTCCGTCGCACCTCGTGCGGGCACCGGGCGGAGCCGGAGCCGTCGCACCTCGTGCGGACGCCGGTCACCCCCGCGTCCGTCGCGCCTTGCCTCGGCCGGCTAGGCCGTCACCAGCAGCCGTCCGCGCCGGGTGGCCACCAGGGCCTCCGGGGTGAGCACCGGGCGCGGCACCAGGATGCCGCAGTCCGCGCAGACCGGACCCGCCGACGGCTCGTGGTCCAGGTCGTACCGCCACGCGAGCCGCTCACCCGCGCACACCGGGCACGTCGCCCCCGGCTCGCGCTCCAGCGCGAGGATCAGCCGGCGCAGTACCTCGGCCAGCGGCTCACGGGGGTGGAGCCGCGGATCGTCGCACCACGCCACGCCGAAACCGCCCCAGGTCAGCCGGTGCCAGTCGTCCACGCTGCCCGGCCGGCGCAGCCCGTCGTGCTTCTCCCTCCTGCGGCGCGCGGCGAACTCCACCTCGTAGGCGAGCCACACCGACCGCGCCTGTTCCAGCTCCTCCAACGCGGCCACCAGCCGCGCCGGGTCGGGAGACCTGTCCTCCGGCCCGAACCCCCAGCGCGAGCACAGGTGGTCCCACGTCGCCCTGTGTCCGTAGGGAGCGAACCGCTCAAGGCACTTGCGCAGCGAGTAGCGCCGCAGCGCCAGGTCGGACCGCGGATCGCGGACCTGTCTCGCCAGACTCCGGAAACCGGCCATCGCCCTGCACCTCCGTCACACCTGCACCTGTATTCCGGTCACTTCGGCGTCGTCGTACGGACGTCGCCGAATAGACGTATCGACACGCGATTCGGCTCCATCCGATTTCCGATGGCCTCCATAACCCGGCCGGACCGCCTCCCGAGTCGACTCCTGTGACCTGTGTGTCCGCTGTGCTGACTCTGAAAAGTGACGCATGTTCATCTTCAATCCCGGGGATACCGGCGGTAACGTCCGGCCACCTTCGTCCCCGTCGGCAGGAGCCGCCATGTCACGGCGCACCCCACGCACCGCCCTCGACAGACTGAGAACTCCCCGCAGAAGTCACGGGTTCCTGAAGACCGCCTCGGTATGCGCGCTCATTGCCGGTCTTTTGTCACCGCTTTCCCCGGCGTTTGCGGCCGAGTCCGCCCCGCCCGCCGAACCGGCCGCCGTCGCCGCCGCGGCCGACCACTGCGGCGGACAGTGCTCCGACATCCTGCCGCCCGGCCAGAACGGCAACGCCACCCTCGCCCAGATCCTCCTCAACCAGGCGTTCGGCACCCAGCCCGCGCACGCCGAGGACCAGCTCGGCCCGTACGCCGGCCTCGCCAAGGGCTATCCGTCCCTCACCGGCGCCACGATCAACTCCTTCTTCAACGACGCCTCGTTCGGCGTCCCGGCGGGCCAGGTCGAATCGACCGTCCGCCCGGCGGGCCGCACCGACGTCACGATCGTCCGCGACAAGAAGACCGGTGTGCCGCACATCACCGGCACCACGCGCTACGGCACCGAGTTCGGCGCCGGGTACGCGGCCGCCCAGGACCGGCTGTGGCTGATGGACCTCTTCCGGCACGTCGGCCGCGGCGAGCTGACCTCCTTCGCGGGCGGCGCCCCCGCCAACCAGGGCCTGGAGCAGCAGTTCTGGCGCAGCGCGCCGTACACCGACGCCGAGCTGGAGGCCCAGATCACCACCGCCGCCGAGTCGGCCGGCGAACGCGGCGAACTGGCCCTGGCCGACGTCGAGGCGTACATCGCCGGGATCAACGCCTACATCGACACCTCCGACAAGGCCCGCGACTTCCCCGGTGAGTACGTGCTGACCGGCCACAAGAACGCCCTCACCAACGCCGGCACCATCGAGCACTTCGAGCCCGCCGACCTGATAGCCCTGGCCTCCGTCATCGGTGCGCTCTTCGGCTCCGGCGGCGGGGGCGAGGTCGGCAACGCGCTGTCGCTGCTGGCCGCCCAGGAGCGGTACGGCGTCGCCGAGGGCACCGAGGTCTGGGAGTCCTTCCGCCAGCGGGACGACCCCGAGGCCGTCCGCACCGTCCACGAGGGCGACTTCCCGTACCTCACCCCGCCCGCTAACCCGCGGGACCGGGCCCTGCCCGACGCCGGTTCGGTCCGGGCCGAACCCCTCGTGTACGACCGTACGGGCAGCGCCGCGGCGCAGACCGCCGCCACCGGTCTCTCCTCCGCGCGACGCGGCATGTCCAACGCCCTCGTCGTCAGCGGCGAGCACACCGCGAGCGGCCACCCCGTCGCCGTCTTCGGACCGCAGACCGGTTACTTCGCCCCCCAGCTGCTGATGCTCCAGGAGATCCAGGGCCCCGGCATCAGCGCCCGCGGCGCCTCCTTCGCCGGCCTGAGCATGTACGTCGAGCTGGGCCGCGGCCAGGACTACGCGTGGAGCGCGACCACCTCGGGCCAGGACATCATCGACACCTACGCCGTCGAGCTGTGCCAGGACGACCAGCACTACCTGTACCGCGGCACCTGCACGGCGATGGAGAAGGTCGAGCGGAAGAACGCCTGGCAGCCGACCACGGCCGACTCCACCGCCGCCGGCTCCTACACGATGCGGGTCTGGCGCACGAAGTACGGCCCCGTGGAGTACCGCGCGACGGTCGGCGGCAAGAAGGTCGCCTACGTCTCGCTGCGCTCGTCCTTCCTGCACGAGGCCGACTCCATCATCGGCTTCCAGATGCTGAACGACCCGGAGTACGTGAAGGGCCCGGCGGACTTCCAGCGGGCCGTGCAGAACATCAACTACACCTTCAACTGGTTCTACGCCGACTCCGAGCACACCGCGTACTACAACAGCGGCGACAACCCGGTGCGCGCGGCCGGCGTCGACGCCGACTTCCCCGTCTGGGCCCGCCCCGAGGGGGAGTGGCAGGGCTGGGACCCGGCGGAGAACACCGCCGACTACACCCCGCCCGCCGCGCACCCGCACTCCACGGACCAGGACTACTACATCTCCTGGAACAACAAGGTGGCCCGCGGCTACACCGCCGCCTCCTGGGGCAACGGCTCCGTCCACCGCGGCGACCTGCTCGACGACCGGGTGCGGGAACTCGTCGACCAGGGCGGCGTGACCCGGACCTCGCTCGTCAAGGCGATGGCCGACGCCGGCCTCGCCGACCTGCGCGCCGAGGACGTGCTGCCGAAGCTCCTCGAGGTGATCGACGCCTCGCCCGTGACCGACACCGCCGCCAAGGCGGCCGTCGACAAGGTCCGGGCGTGGCTTGCGGCGGGCGGCAAGCGCACCGAGACGTCGGCCGGTTCCAGGACGTACGCGCACGCCGACGCCGTCCGGATCATGGACGCGTGGTGGCCGCTGCTGGTGAAGGCCGAGTTCGAACCCGGCCTCGGCGGCGATCTCTACTCCGCCTTCACCGCCAACCTGTCCGTGGACGAGGCGCCCTCCGCCGCGCACGGCCCGACCGGCGGACACGCCGGCAGCGCCTTCCAGTACGGCTGGTGGAGCTTTGTCGACAAGGACGTACGGGCGGTGCTCGGGGAGTCCGTCGACGGCCCCCTCGCCCGCGCCTACTGCGGCGACGGCGACGCGGCCGACTGCCGGGACGTCCTGCTCACCACCCTGAAGGCCGCGGCGGGCAGGACGGCCGCCCAGGTCTACCCCGGCGACGACAACTGCGCCGCGGGCGACCAGTGGTGCGCCGACTCGATCGTCCACCGCACCCTGGGCGGCATCAAACACGGCGGCATCAGCTGGCAGAACCGCCCCACCTACCAGCAGGTGGTGGAGTTCACGTCCCACCGCTGAGCGGGACGGGACCGGTGGCGGCGGGCGGTCAGCGGACGCGGCCCGCCGCCAGCACCAGCCGGGCCAGCTCCGCGTGCAGGACGTCGCTGTGCGCGCCGCCCGGCGGCCCGCCGCGCCGGACCACGGCCGCCGCGTCGACGTTCACGCACCCGGAGTGGGGCAGCCCGCCGCGCACCGCCTCGGTGAGGGTGCACGCGCGCGTGCCGGGCACCGCCCGGACGCCGTCGTACCCCAGCGCGCCCCACCGGTCGCCGGACCCCCGCCCGGCACCGGCGGGCGCGGCCGCCCGGTCGTCGCCCGCCAGCCGCGACGCCAGGGGGTAGAACGTGCCGAGCGACGCGTCGTACCGGGAGTGGGAGCAGACCAGGGGACCGTCGACCCGGTGCTGCCGGCCCCGGAGCACCCCCTCCGCGCGCGGGTCGTGCGGCAGGCGGTCGGCGAACGCGTAGTGCGAGAACGCCCCTTGGAGCAGCGTCACCGACTTCACGGTGCGCACCCCCTCGGGCAGTCCGCGCAGTGCGAACGACACCAGCCGCGCGCCGAAGCTGTGCCCCACCAGGTGCACCCGCACCCCGGGCGCCGCCTGGGCCAGCCGCCCCAGCAGCGGGCCCAGACCCCGCTCGCCGACGGTCCCCGCGCGGCGCTTCATCGCGTAGTACGTCGCCTGCCGCAGCAGTTCGCGCGCGCCCTCCCAGGGGTCGGGCAGGGACAGTCCGCGCAGCTCGCCGGGTGGCGGACCGTGCGCCGCGACCGCCCGCGCGAACTCCGCGCAGACCTCCGCCGCCGGCGCCGTGAACATCCGCGGCTCGCCCGCGGAGCCGCCGGGCCCGACCGTGTCCGCGGCGAACAGCGCCTGCGGACCCGGCGGCACCAGCTCCACCAGCAGCCGCACCACCCAGCGGAACTCCTCCAGTTCGCCCTCCTCGGGCGACCGCGCCTCCAGCATCCGCGCCACCTGCTCGACCATCACGTCCCGGCCCGGGAAGACCTCCTGGAGGGCGTGGCGCGTGTCCTTGTCCAGCGCCGGGGGCCGTACCGGCCCGCCCGTCGTGGAAAGCGGGAGGTCCGGGACCGGCTCGTCGGCGAACCGCATCGACGGCCAGAGCAGGCAGACGTACCCGACGCGCGCGTTCGGCACCAGCCCGGGGACCGGCGCGAAGAAGCGGCCGCACAGCCGGGTGGCGAGCGCCCGGTCGTTGTTCCAGCCGTGCGCGAAGACGAGCAGGTCGCGTACGCCGCGGCCCGCCGCCCCCGCGAGCAGCCGGTCCCGGCGGCGGCCGTCGGGATCGCCGTCCGCGTCGAAGGACAGCTCCCAGTACGGGAACACGCTCGTCGAGGCGCCCGCCATGGCCGGCTCCCTCCTGCGCGGCAGGGATGCTCCGTGCCCGTATCGTCCTGCCGCGCGGCACGGTTGGCCAGCCGTGCCCGGGGGCGCCGTCGGCGTCAGCGGTGGACGAGGTAGCGCGCGCGTACCCGCCGGAACGCCGCCAGCTCCTCCTGCCAGCCGGCCACCACCTCGTCGGTGTCCGCACCGGCGTCGATCATCGTGCGCACCCGCGCGGACCCGGTCAGCTTGTCGATCCACTGATCCGACCGCCAGGCGAACCCGTCCCAGACGCGGCCGGCGGTCACCAGCAGGGCGATGCCCGTCCGCACCGGATCGAACGCCGCGCGGTCGTGCACATGGAGCTGAACGCCCCCGACGGTCCTCCCCGCGAACTTGGAGAAGGTCGGTGCGAAGTACGCCTCCCTGAACCGCACGCCGGGCAGGTCCAGTCCGTTCACCGCCTCGGCCCACGCCCCGTCGATCCCCTCCGCGCCCAGCAGCTCGAACGGCCGGGTGGTGCCGCGCCCCTCGGAGAGGTTGGTGCCCTCGAAGAGACACGTCCCCGAGTACACCAGCGCCGTCTCGGGGGTGGGCATGTTGGGGCTCGGCGGCACCCACGGCAGCCCGGAGGCGTCGTAGAAGTCGGAGCGCCGCCAGCCGCTCATCGGCACGGTCTCCAGCTCGACGGGTGCCGTCAGGAACTCACCGTTGAACAGCCGCGCCAGCTCGACGACGGTCATCCCGTGCGCCTGCGCGATCGGCCGCCGCCCGACGAAGGTGGCGAACTCCGGGTGCAGGACCGGCCCGAGCGCCGCCCGCCCGGTCACCGGGTTCGGCCGGTCCAGGACCACGAACCGCTTGCCCGCCAGCGCGGCGGCCTCCATGCAGTCGTACAGCGTCCAGATGTACGTGTAGAAACGCGCCCCCACGTCCTGGATGTCGAAGACGACGGTGTCCACGCCGGAGGCGGTGAAGACGTCCGCGAGCGGCTGCCCGCTCTTGAGGTAGGTGTCGTAGACCGGCAGCCCGGTCGCCGGGTCGTCGTGGCGGCCCTCGGAGCCGCCCGCCTGCGCGGTGCCGCGGAAGCCGTGCTCGGGGCCGAAGACGGCGGTGAGGGCGACCCGGTCGTCGGCGTGCATGACGTCCACGATGTGGCGGACGTCCCGGGTGATGCCGGTGGGGTTGGTGACGACGCCGACCCGCTCGCCGTCGAGCAGGGCGTAGCCGTCGGCGGCCAGCCGCTCGAAGCCGGTGCGCGGGCGCCGTCCGCCGCCCGCGGTACCGGCCTCGGCCGTACCGGTGGAGGCCGCGACCGCGGCGGTCGTCGTCGCGAGCAGAGTCCGTCTGGACAGTGTCATGCCCACGCACGCTAGTGCCCGGTCCGCCCCGGCGGAACGAGGCGGACCGGGGAACACCCCTTCCGCCTCACATACCGACTGGTTAGTCTGTCGCCGAGCCGTAGAGGGACGTACAGAGACGTACAGAGTCGTGTTGCGTCGTGTTGCGTCGCGTTGCGTCGCGTCGAAGGAGACCGATGGTGGAAACCGTGCGGGATGCCCGGGTCGTCGTCACCGGAGCGGGAGGCGGCATCGGGGCCGCGCTGGCCCGCCGCTTCGCCGCCGAGGGCGCCCGGGTCGTGGTCAACGACCTGGACGCGGACCGGGCGCAGAAGATCGCCGACGAGATATCCGCCGTCGCGGTCCCCGGCGACGCCTCCCGGATCGTCGACGAGGCCCGCGAGGCGCTGGGCGGCACCGTCGACGTCTGGTGCGCCAACGCGGGCGTCGGCTCCGGCGGCACCGAGGCCGCCGACGAGACGGTCTGGGCCCAGGCGTGGGACGTCAACGTGATGGCCCACGTCCGCGCCGCCCACGCCCTGCTGCCCGGCTGGCTGGAGCGCGGCGGCGGCCGGTTCGTCTCCACCGTCTCCGCGGCCGGACTCCTCACCATGATCGGTGCCGCGCCCTACAGCGTCACCAAGCACGGGGCCTACGCCTTCGCCGAGTGGCTGTCCCTCACCTACCGCCACCGCGGTGTCAAGGTGCACGCGATCTGCCCGCAGGGCGTGCGCACCGACATGCTCACCGCGAGCGGCAGCGCCGGCGACCTGGTCCTCGCGCCGACCGCCATCGAACCCGAGGACGTCGCGGACGCCCTCTTCCGGGGCATCGAGGAGGACCGCTTCCTGATCCTGCCGCACCCCGAGGTAGCCGACTACTACCGGGCACGGGCCGCCGAACCGGACCGCTGGCTGGGCGGCATGAACAGACTCCAGCGCCAGTGGGAGGCGACCGACCGATGAACGAACACCCGCCCGCCAAGCCTTCGGTTCCTGCCGAGCCCTCGGCTTCTGCCGGTCACTCGGTCCCCACTGGTCACTCGGTCCCTGCCGAGCCCTCGGCTCCCGTCGGTCACCCGGCCCCCGCCGAGCCCTCGGCTCCCGCCGGTCACCCGGCCCCCGCCGGTAACTCCGCCACCCCCGGCCACCCGGCCGCCGCCTCCCGCTACGCCGCCAAGCCCTGGCTGGACCTGCTCACCGACGTTCAGAAGGCGCCGCTGCACCCCGACACCTCGCTGGTGCACGCCCTGCGCCGGGCCGTCGCCGACACCCCCGACCGGGACTTCCTCGCCTACTTCGACGGCCGCCTCACCTACCGCGAGGTGGACGAGCTGAGCGACTCCGTCGCCGGTCACCTCGCCGCCCGCGGCCTGGAACGCGGGCAGCGCGTCGCGGTCGTCCTGCAGAACTCCCCGCACTTCGTGCTCGCCGTGCTCGGCGCCTGGAAGGCGGGCGGCGTCGTCGTCCCCGTCAACCCCATGTACAAGTCGGCGGAGGTCCGCCACGTCCTCGACGACGCCGGGGCGACCGCGCTGATCTGCTCCGACCGGGCCTGGGCGGCGTACCTGCGCGACACGGCGGCCGGCTCGCCGGTGCGGATCGCGCTCACCGCCTGCGAACTGGACTTCCAGACCCGCGGGGACGCGCGCGTGCTGACCTTCGAGCGGCAGCCCGCGGCCGACGCCGACGACCTCACCGAGGCGGCCCGCGCCGGCCTCCCCGCCCCGGCCGAGCGCGACCCGGACGCCACCGACACCGCGCTGATCAGCTACACCTCCGGCACCAGCGGCACCCCCAAGGGCGCCACCAACACCCACCGCAACATCATGTACAACGCCGAGCGGCAGCGCACCGGGCTCGGCCTGCCCGACGCCCCGGTCTACTTCGCGCTGGCCCCGCTCTTCCACATCACCGGCATGGTCTGCCAGCTCGGCGCCTGCCTGAACAGCGGCGGCACGCTCGTGCTCGCCTACCGCTTCGAGGCGGGCGTCGTCCTCGACGCGTTCGCCGAGCACCGGCCGCACTACACCGTCGGACCGTCCACCGCGTTCATGGCGCTGGCCGCCCACCCGGACGTCACCCGCGAGCACTTCGCGTCCTTCACCAACATCTCCTCCGGCGGCGCCCCGCTGCCGCCCGCCCTGGTGGAGAAGTTCCGCGCGGGCTTCGGACCGTACATCCGCAACGGCTACGGCCTCACCGAGTGCACCGCCCCCTGCGCCTCCGTCCCGCCGCACCTCGAAGCGCCCGTCGACCCCGGCTCCGGCACCCTCGCGGTCGGCGTGCCCGGACCCGAGACGGTCGTCCGCGTCCTCGACGAGCACGGCGCGGAGGTGCCGTTCGGGGAACAGGGCGAGATCGTCGTCAGCGGCCCCCAGGTCGTCCCCGGCTACTGGCGCCGCCCCGACGCCACCGCCGAGACCTTCCCCGGCGGCGAACTGCGCACCGGCGACATCGGCTTCATGGACGAACAGGGCTGGCTGTACGTCGTCGACCGGAAGAAGGACATGATCAACGCGTCCGGCTTCAAGGTCTGGCCGCGCGAGGTCGAGGACGTCCTCTACACCCATCCGGCGGTGCGGGAGGCCGCCGTCGTCGGGGTGCCCGACGGCTACCGCGGGGAGACCGTCAAGGCGTACATCAGCCTCCGCCCCGGCGCCGCGGCGGACCCCGACGCACTCGCCGCGTACTGCGGAGAGAGACTGGCCGCCTACAAGTATCCGCGGCAGGTGGAGATCCTGCCCGACCTGCCGAAGACGGCGAGTGGCAAGATCCTCCGTCGGGAACTGCGTTCCCGAGGCGACTAGCGGTGTGAACGACGACTGGCAGTGCGCACGACTGGCAGTGTGACGGAAAGGCAGGTGGCGGCAGTGCCCAGGACGACGGACGGGGACGGCACCCCGGTACCCCAGCGGCTCCTGGCCGCCGCCACCCGGCTCTTCGCGGAGCAGGGCTACGACCGCACCTCGGTGCAGGAGATCGTCGAGGCGGCCGGCGTCACCAAGGGCGCGCTGTACCACTACTTCGGCTCCAAGGACGATCTGCTGCACGAGGTGTACGCGCGCGTGCTCCGTCTCCAGCAGGAGCGCCTGGACACCTTCGCGGGCGCCGACGCGCCGGTCGAGCGGCGGCTGCGGGACGCGGCGGCCGACGTCGTCGTCACCACCATCGACAACCTCGACGACGCGTCGATCTTCTTCCGCTCCATGCACCACCTCAGCCCCGAGAAGAACCGGCAGGTGCGTGCCGAGCGCCGGCGCTACCACGAACGTTTCCGCGCGCTGGTCGAGGAGGGTCAGAACTCCGGTGTCTTCACCAAGGAGACCCCCGCCGACCTCGTCGTGGACTACCACTTCGGTTCCGTCCACCACCTGTCGACCTGGTACCGCCCCGACGGCCCGCTCAGCCCCCAGCAGGTCGCCGACAACCTGGCCGACCTGCTGCTCCGCGCCCTGCGCCCCTGAGCCGACGAAGAAGGGGGCGGGCACCGGTCGGTGACCGGTGCCCGCCCACTTCCGTACGTCCCCGCTCAGAGGTACTTCTTCAGCTCCCGCCGTGCCAGCGACCGCTGGTGCACCTCGTCCGGACCGTCGGCGAGCATCAGCGTGCGGGCACCCGCGTACAGCTCGGCCAGCGGGAAGTCCTGGCTCACCCCGCCCGCGCCGTGCAGCTGGATCGCCCGGTCGAGGATGTCGACGACCGTCCGCGGCGTCGCGATCTTGATGGCCTGGATCTCCGTGTGCGCGCCCCGGTTGCCGACGGTGTCCATCATCCAGGCGGTCTTCAGCACCAGCAGCCGCAGCTGCTCGACGGCCACACGCGCGTCGGCGATCCAGTTCTGGACGACGCCCTGCTGGGCCAGCGGCTTGCCGAACGCGGTGCGCGAGACGGCCCGCCGGCACATCAGCTCGATCGCCCTCTCCGCCATGCCGATCAACCGCATGCAGTGGTGGATACGGCCAGGACCGAGGCGGGCCTGCGCGATGGCGAACCCGCCGCCCTCCTCGCCGATCAGGTTCGACGCCGGCACGCGCGCGTGGTCGAAGACGACCTCGGCGTGGCCGCCGTGCCAGTGGTCCTCGTAGCCGAACACCCGCATCGCGCGCTTCACGGTGACGCCCGGGGTGTCGCGCGGCACCAGCACCATCGACTGCTGGCGGCGGATGTCGACACCGTCCGGGTCGGTCTTGCCCATCACGATGAAGATCTTGCAGTCCGGGTTCATCGCTCCGGAGATGTACCACTTGCGGCCGGTGACGACGTACTCGTCGCCCTGGCGCTCGATGTGCGTGGTGATGTTGGTGGCGTCCGAGGAGGCCACCTCCGGCTCGGTCATCGCGAACGCCGAGCGGATCTCACCGGCCAGCAGCGGCTCCAGCCACGCCTTCTTCTGCGCCTCGTCCCCGAACTGGGCGAGGACCTCCATGTTCCCGGTGTCCGGCGCCGCGCAGTTGGTGGCGGTGGGCGCCAGCTGCGGGCTGCGGCCGGTGATCTCCGCGAGCGGCGCGTACTGGAGGTTGGTGAGGCCCGCCCCGTGCTCGGCGTCGGGCAGGAAGAGGTTCCACAGGCCCTGCCGGCGGGCTTCGGCCTTGAGTTCCCCGACGACCTCCGGCATCTCCCAGGGCGACGCCGCGCGGGCGCGCTGCTCGTCGGCCACCCGCTCGGCCGGGTACACGTGCTCCTCCAGGAAGGCCAGCAGCCTGGCGCGGAGTTCCTCGGTGCGGGCGTCGAACGCGAAGTCCATGCCGGTCAGCCTTCCTGAAGAGTGGTCAGTCCGTGCTCGATGAAGACGGGCACCAGGTCGCCGATGCGGTCGAAGCCCGGTCCGACCGTCTGCCCCAGCGTGTAGCGGTAGTGGATGCCCTCCAGGATCACGGCGAGCTTGAACCAGGCGAACGCCGTGTACCAGGAGACGCCCGAGACGTCGCGCCCCGAGCGCGCCGCGTAGCGCTCGATCAGCTCCTGGGGAGCGGGGTGGCCGGGTGCCCGTGCGGTGGTGGAGACGGGGGAGTCCGGCATCCCGAGCGGCTGGCTGTACATCACCAGCAGTCCGAGGTCGGTCAGCGGATCGCCGAGCGTGGACATCTCCCAGTCCAGTACGGCCCTGATCCGCTCGTCGTCGCCGATCAGCACGTTGTCCAGCCGGTAGTCGCCGTGCACGACGGACGGCGCGGGGGAGTGCGGCAGTTCCCGGCCGAGCGTGGCGTGCAGCTCGTCGATGCCGGCCAGCTCCCGGTCGCGGGAGGCGTCGAGCTGCTTGGCCCAGCGGCGCAGCTGCCGGTCGAGGAAACCCTCCGGCCGCCCGAAGTCGGCGAGGCCCACCGCGGCCGGCTCCACGGAGTGCAGCTCGACGAGCGTGTCCACCAGGTTGAACACCGCGTCTCGGGTGCGCTCGGGGCCCAGCGGGGTGAGCTGCTCCGCCGTGCGGTACGGCGTGCCCTCGACGAACTCCATGACGTAGAACGGCGCCCCGAGCACCTCCTCGTCCTCGCACAGCAGCACGGTGCGGGGGACCGGGACCCCGGTCGGGTGCAGGGCGCTGATCACCCGGTGCTCGCGCCGCATGTCGTGCGCGGTGGCCAGCACGTGGCCGAGCGGGGGGCGCCGGACCACCCAGCGGGAGGCGCCGTCGGTGACCGTGTAGGTGAGGTTGGACCGTCCGCCCTCGATCAGCCGGCCGGTCAGCGGGCCGGTCACCAGCCCGGGCCGTTCCCGATCGAGCAGGCCGCGCAGCCGGTCGGGGTCGAGTCCGGGCGGGTGGTCGGGGCTCATCGGCGCTCCTGAGGGCGGGGGACGGCAGGGACGGTACCGGGATCATGATGCCGACCGGTCGGTATGCCGTCCAGAGGGGCGACCGGAACGTGATCTGCGCCACGGCGCGACGGCGCCCCCGCGGATGGGCGGGGGCGCCGTGACTGCCGCGGGGGAGTCCTCAGTGAACTCTCAGTGGTCGTCCCAGTGGCCGTCGTGGGCCGCATGCCGGTGGCCGTCGTGCAGGTAGTCGACGTGGTCGCCGTGGCGCACGCGCGCGTGGCCGCACTCCTCGTCGTGCCGGTGGTCGTGGCCCGCGTGGGTGACGTGCGCGGCGGGGTCGCACTCGTCCCAGTGCTCGCCGTGCTCGCGGTGCAGGTGCCCGTCGTGCGCGTAGTCGACGTGGTCGCCGTGACGCACCTCGGTGTGCCCGCAGGCCGGGCCGTGCGTGTGCGGGTGGGTGGTGTGCTCCTGGTGCAGGGTGGTCATGGTGCCGTGCTCGCTTTCGGGACGCCGGTCGCGCTGCCGTCGGACAGGCTGCCACGCTGGTCCGACATATCTGGACATTCGGGTTGCGTGGCGTCCGGGTACCCCGGAAGGTCGGAGCCATGAAGGCGATCAGCTACGCACGGTACGGCGGCCCCGAGGTACTGGAGTACGGGGAGGTCGCGGACCCGCGCCTGGGCCCCGACACCGTGCTGGTGGAGGTCCGCGCGGTCGGCGTCAATCCCGTCGACGGCAAGTGCCGCGAGGGTCACCTCGACGCGCTCCTCCAGCCCGTCTTCCCGGTCGTACCCGGCTGGGACCTCTCCGGCGTGGTGGTCCGGCCCGGCGCCGCCGTCACCGAGTTCGGCACCGGCGACGAGGTCATCGGCTACGTACGGGAGGACTTCCTCTCCCGCGGCACCCTCGCGGAGTACGTCGCGGCGCCCGTGCGCACGCTCGCCCGCAAGCCGCGCAACCTCTCCCATCAGGAGGCGGCCGGACTGCCGCTGGCGGGCCTGACCGCGCTCCAGGTGATGGAGAAGGTGCTGCGGGTGCGGCGCGGCGACACCGTTCTCGTGCACGCGGCGGCCGGCGGTGTCGGCTCGATCGCCGTCCAGCTCGGCCGGCACCTGGGCGCCCGCGTCATCGGCACGGCGAGCGAGCGCAACCACGGTTACGTCCGCGGCCTCGGCGGCGAGCCGGTCGCGTACGGGGAGGGGCTGGCCGAGCGGGTGCGGGGCCTGGCCCCCGAGGGCGTCGACGCGGCGTTCGACACGGTCGGCGGAGAGACGCTCAAGATCTCGGCCAACCTGCTGGCCCCCGAGGGCCGCCTCGCCTCCATCGCCGACCCCGGCGTCGTCGAGTACGGCGGGCAGTACTGCTTCGTCCGGCCGGACGCCGACGACCTGCTGCGCCTGACGGAACTGGCCGAACGCGACGCGGTGGCGGTCCACGTCTCGGAGACGTTCCCACTGGAGCGCGCGGCGGACGCCTACCGCACCAACGAGAAGTCCCACACCCGCGGCAAGATCGTGGTGACACTGGGCTCCAACGACCGGAGCTGAGGCACCCTCGGCATCCCCCCGCCCGGCCGCCCGGCCCGCCGGCATCCCCGCCCCGCACACCGCAGCCGTGCGCAGTACCCCTCGGCCGACGAGCAGCGCCCCCGCCCCGCTGCCCGCCGCCCCCCGCATGGCCGACGCCTCCCGG
>NZ_JAVRHI010000483.1:0-18959 GCF_034105845.1 Streptomyces sp. CRN 30
CCCCGGGCCGCCGCCGGCGAGGCCGCGCGTCCGGCGCGGGCCCCGCTGCCACGCCTCCGGCCGGCCGCACCGGCCGACCGGTTGCGAAGTCCCGCACCGTGACCACGACCGGACAGGAACCGCCCGACAACCGCCACTTCCGTACGAGTCCGAAGGTGGCCTGCGGGGAGCCGCGCCTCCGCGAGACGGTTTCCGCGAGACAACGTTCTCGCGCTCAGGAAGGTGGTGGGTGCGCGGCACCCGTGCCGCCCGTCGTGGTTCCTCCTCACGGTCTTCCGAGCCGCTCCCGCAGCGTCGGCGTCGGCGCCACGTGGAGCGGTGCTCCCTGCCCGGTCCTGGTCGTGAACCGTGACGGCGGCATCGTCGAGGCCAACGACGTCGCCCGGCTGCTGCTGCCCGTGACGGCGGGCGACGACCTGCCGCTCCCGGCCCTGCCGGACTGGCTGGCGGCCGCGCACCGGCACCTGGCCGACGCCCCCGGCACGCCGTACCAGGACGAACTGTCCGGCCCGATCGGCGAACGCCTGTTCGCGGCCCACCCCACGCCGAGCCCGGACGGGAACGTGGTGTGGTGGCTGACCGACGACACCGACCGCCACCTGGCCGAGGAGGCCCTGCGCGGCGAGCGGGAGCGCGCGGCGATCCTCTCCGAGGTGTCCGGCACGCCGGCCTCGTCGCTGAGCGTGCCCCACTGCATGGAGGCCACCGCACGCCTCGCCGCCCACCACCTCGCGGACGGCGCCGTCCTCGTCGCCCCCGCCGAGGGCCGCCACCTCCCCCTCACCTACGCGCTGACCGGCGGCCCCGTCACCCGGGTCACCCGGGCGGCGGACCCGGCGGCGGTGCCCGGCCTCGCCGAGGCCCTGCAGGGCTTCCCGCCCCTGCCGACACGGTGGATCAACCCCGGCGACATTCCCCCGTGGGCGGTCCCGCCGGGCTTCCCGGGCCCGGTCGGCTCCGTCATCGTCACGCCGCTGCCCGGCCGCGGTGTTCCCGACTCCGCCCTGCTCCTGCTGCGTGCCGGCACGGGGCGGGCCTTCACCGCCAGCGAGGACGGATTCGCCCGGCTGTTCGCCGCCCGCGCGGGAGCAGCCCTGTCCGCGGCCCGCCTCCACACCGAACAGGCCCGTGTCACCGCCCTGCTGACACGGGAACTGCTGCCTCCGGTGCTCGCCGGTGTGCACGGCGTCGAGTACGCCGGACGCTACCGCCCGTTCCGGGACAGCGAGCGGATCGGCGGCGACTTCTACGACGTCCACCCCGGCGCGGGCCCCGAACAGGAGTCGCTCGTGGTCCTCGGGGACGTGGCGGGCAAGGGCCTGGACGCCGCCGTGCTGACCGGCAGGATCCGCAACGGCCTGCGCGTCCTGCTGCCCCTCGCCCGCGACCACGGCCACGTCCTCGACCTGCTGAACACCGCGCTCCTGGCCTCCCCGCACGAGCGGTTCGTGACCCTGGTCCTCGCTTCCGCGCGGCGCCGGGCGGGCCGGGTGCGGCTGCGGCTCACCAGCGCCGGCCATCCCCCGCCCCTCATCGTGCGCGCCGACGGGCGGGTCGAGGAGAGCGGGACGCTCGGCGACCTGCTGGGCGTGCTGCCGTCGGTGTCGGTGCGCACCGAGGAGACCGTCCTCGCACCGGGCGAGACCTGCCTGCTGTTCACCGACGGCATCACCGAGGCCCGCGGCGGTCCGGTCGGCGGCGAGCTGTACGGCGTCGAGCGGCTCAAACGGGACCTGACGGGGTGTGCCGGCATGCCGGCGGAGGCGGTGGTGGAGCGCGTGCAGATGCTGGCCGCGCAGTGGCTGGGCCGGGGCCCGCACGACGACATGGCGGTGGTCGCGATCGGCGCGCCGGGGACCGGCCGTCTGACGGTGGTCGACGGGGACCTCCGCCCCGGGAACACACGCGAGCGGCAGAGGAGAGGAACATGACCGACTCCGACGACGTCCTGGCCGACCTACGGCACGAACTGTGGGAGGCCGTCCTCGACGGCGACGCCTACACCGCCACCGACGTCCTGTACCAGGCACTCGCCGCCGGCTCGGACAGGGAGACGCTCCTGCTGGACCTGATCGGCGGCGTCCAGGAGCGGGTCGGCCTCGAATGGGCGGCCGACCGGATCACGGTCGCCCAGGAGCACGCGGCCACGGTGGTCAGCGAGCGGGCGCTCACCGCGCTGGTCCCGCCCGCACCGGTACCGGCCGGCCGGGCCCGGGGCCGGGTGACCGTGGCGTGCGTGGACGGCGAATGGCACGCCCTGCCGGCCCGCCTGGTCGCGGAGGTCCTGCACCTGCGCGGCTGGCGGGTGGACTACCTCGGCGCCCAGATCTCCGCGGCGCACCTCGTCGCCCACCTGCGGCGCACCGGGGCGGACGCGGCGCTGCTCTCGTCCTCCGTCCCCGTCAGGCTGCCGGGCGCCCATGCCATGATCGCCGCCTGCCAGGCCCACGGCGTGCCCGTCATGGCGGGTGGCAGGGCCTTCGGCCCCGACGGCCGCTACGCCCGCCTCTGCGGCGCCGACCGGTGGGCGGCCGACGGGCGGGGTGCCGCGGAAGCGCTGGAGGCCGGTCTGGCCGCCTCCCGGCCGCCGGTCGTCCGCCATGCGGTGGACGACCTGCCGCACCTGGCCGACCAGGAGTACACGATGATCGTGAACTCCCGCCCGCGGCTGGTCAAGGACACGCTCGCGGGAGTGGAGGAACACGTCCCCGCCATGCGGCTCTACACCGACGTGCAGCACGAGCGCACCGCCGAGGACTTCGCCCACATCGTCGACTTCCTCGCCACCGCCCTGTACGTCGACGACGCCGCACTGTTCACCGACTTCCTCACCTGGACCGCCGGCGTCCTGGAGGCACGGTCGGTCTCCCCGCGGTGCCTGATCCCCGGGCTGGGCCTTCTCGCCCGGCAGCTCCACGACTTCCCGCGCGCCACCGCCGTGCTCCGCGCCGGGACCGCCGTCCTCGCCGCCCGCGCCGACTCCGATCCAGAGGCCACCCCATGACCACGCCCCCGTCCGAGTTCAGCCTGATCGTCACCGCCGTGTCGCACGTGCTGAACGTCGAGGTCGCCGGCGACCTCGATCACGAGACGAGTGAGCAGCTGGTCCGCACCGTCACCGAGCACCTCACCCCGGGCGCGCCCTTCCGACAGCTGCGGCTGGACTTCCGGCGGCTCACGTGGATCGACTCGATGGGCCTGTCGGCGCTGCTGGCGGTGCACCGCCACGCCCGGGTCGCCGGCGTCGGCCTCCGGCTGGACGGCCGGCCCGTCTTCCTGGACCGCCTGCTCCACCTCACCGGGACGCTGCCCTTCCTGACCGCCACCACCACCGTCCTGAGAGCGGGCGGGCGGGACAGAACCGCCGACGCGGGCTGACCGTGCGGGACTACTAGGTGTCACGCGACTCCTGGTCACGGCCGCGGCGCAGATGGTCCTGCAGACGGGCCTGCCGGATCTGTGCCTCCACCGCCGGACTCGCCGAGGTCAGCATCAGCAGGACGCCCCTGCCCTCCAGTATCCGGCTCATGCCCAGCAGTACGTACAGGCCCGCTCCGTCCCGGCACTTGGCGACGCCGGAGAGGTCGAGCAGCAGCGTGCGGCGGGCCGCTCCCGCCGTGCCGGTCATGAGCCAGCGCGCCTCGTCCTGCAGCGCGTCGATGATTCCCACGCCCAGCGTGCCGGTCACCCGCACCAACACGCTGGCTTCCGCCGCGGAATCCTGGTGGATCCGCCGTGCAGAGTGGCCCATTCGCGATGTCCCGCATCCTTCTAGTGCTGATTGCCTGCCTGCGCGGCACGGGTGGCGCAGTGCGTGCTGTGGAGCGCCGCGCCGACCGTTGCGTAGCAGGGCAGGAAGCGGCCCGTCGCCGTGGTGGCGATCAGCCGTTCCAAGTCGTGGTCGGGCCCGACGACGAGGAGTTTCACTCCCGCCGCGCGGGTCTTGAGGGCCAGGGTCAGCAGCGCGAAGAAGCTGCGCCCGAACACCGGTTCCGCCTCTGTGAGATCGGCGAGCAGTACGGAGCGGCTGGTTCCGTGGAGCACCTGTTCGCTGACTCGTGGGATCTCGTCGGCATCGATCGCGCCGACGAACCGGACGAGCACACACCCGGTGCCTTCTGGGAACTCGATACCAGCGCTCACGGTGACCTCCCGCGTCCACCGTGAAAGCTTCCACCGCTACTGTCCGAACGGCGCTGGGCACATCGTTGATTTCCCCCGTCGACACGATGGAAGCACACCGCCACGCTCCGTGTCCATCAAGTGAGAACATGCCCCTTGCACATGGCAGACGGTCACGGCGCCGCTCCTCCGAGGGGGAACGGCGCCGCCTCGTGACGCGGGTCCTGCGGGATCGGCTCAGCGGCCCAGCAGTTCGGCGACGCGGATGAACCCGTCCGCGCCGTGCCCCCGCCCGATGACGCGGCGGGCCCAGCCCTCGGCGGCCCGCATCACGCCCGCGTCGATGCCGTGGGCCTCGGAGGCGTGGACGATGTGCGCCATGGACGAGGCCGCGGAGGTGACCGGGTTGATGTCACCGGAGAAGTCGCCGGCGTCCACGTCCCCGGCGAACTGCTCGAAGAGCGGCGGCAGGATCGCGGCGATGCCCTGGGCGAACGGGGCCAGCTCCCGGGCGGTGATCCCCTCCGCCTTCGCCACCGCGAGGGCGTGCGCGTAGCCCGCCATCGCGGTCCAGAAGATGTCGAGCAGCGCGATGTCGTACGCGGCCGCCCGGCCGATGTCCTCCCCGAGGTGGGTGTGCGAGCCGCCCAGTTCCTCGAGGACGGACCGGTGCTCCTCGAGGAGTTCCCGCGGACCGCTGTGGAGGAAGACCGCGTCCGGCGTGCCGATGGTGGGGGCCGGCGTCATGATCGCCCCGTCCAGGTAGCGGACGCCGTGCTCAGCCGCCCAGGCCGCGGTGGAGCGGGCCCGGTCCGGCGTGTCGGCGGTCAGGTTCACCACCGTGCGGCCCTTGAGCGCGTCGGTGACGGCCGCACTCCGCAGCACGGCGTCCACGGCGTCGTAGTTCACCACGCAGACGACGGTCAGCGCGCTCGCGGCGACGGCCTCCTCCGCCGAGGGGGCGCTGACCGCACCCCGCGCGACCAGCTCCCGGTCCCGGCCCGGCGTCCGGTTCCAGACCGTGGTGCGCAGACCGGCCTCCAGGAAGGCCCGCGCCAGGGCGCGGCCCATCGGCCCCAGGCCGAGGACGGTGACGGTGGCGGTGACGTCGGCGGTGACGGTGGCGGCAGACTGTTCATCGTGGTCGTGCGAAGACATGGTTCAACTCCGTAGCTGTGACTGAGTACTTCGATACGTGGACGCCGGCAGAACGTGACGAATGGGGCAGTGATGACGCGCAGCCGTGCCGTGGACCCGGATGTCTGCGGGGTGACCGCCGCGATCGCCGTGATCGACGGGAAGTGGAAGACGGCCCTGCTCTGGCTGCTGGAGTCGGGCCCGCACCGCCCCGGCGAACTGCGTCGGCAGTTGCCGGGGCTCAGCGAGAAGGTGCTGACTCAGGCGCTCCGTGAGATGGAGACCGACGGACTGGTGCACCGGGAGGTGCACGACGTGCTCCCGCTCAAGACCGTGTACTCGCTGACGGCGTTCGGCCGTGAACTCTCCGAGGCGTTGGCTCCCCTTTCCGACTGGGGCCACCGCCGCCTGGACGCGCTCCGCGGCTCCGGCTCCGGAGCCGGAGCCGGAGCCGGAGCCGGAGCCAGGACGGCCTCGTGACGCATGCGTGGGGTCATCCCGCCTCGCACCTCTCCCCCTGATTCGGTGGCCGCCCTCCGACCGCCCCCACCAGGATCGGAGCACGGCCGGCCGGCGCCAAGTACCCACTAAAAAGTGGGTATCGCGGGTGCCGTCGCGAGCGGTGGGCGCCCGGTGCGCGCACCGCTCGCCGTGACCGTCAGGAGGGCTGCCCGTCCGGCACGGCCGTCGTGTGGAGGATCTCGCGGGCCTGCTCCGCGGCACGGATGTTGCTCTCACTGACGAAGTCGAGGAAGCGGGCGGCGCCCTCGAGGCGGGCGGCGGCCGGGGTGCCGCGGCCGAGGATGCCCACGCCCTGCCGTGCGGTCTCGACGACCTGGTCGAGGGCCCGGGCACTGGCCACCATCGCCTGGTACCAGACGTCGTCGTCGACGACGTAGCGCTCGCGGCGGCGTTCGTCGCGCTCCCGGCGGACGAGGTCCTGGCTCTCCAGGAACGCGATCGCCTTGGAGACGGTCGCCGGGCTGACCTGGAGCCGCTGCACGAGTTCGGCCGCGGTGAGACTGCCGGAGTCGGTGGTGTAGAGGGAGGCCATCACCCGGGCCGTCATCTTGGACATGCCCGAGGCCATGAAGACGGTGGTGAGCGTCTCCTCGTACTCGCGCACGGCCTCGGCGTCGCGCCCGTGGGGCTGCGGGGACGCCTCCGCGCCCCGGGGGGCGGCCTGCCTGCGCCGGTGGGCGCGGCGCTCGGTGGCGCGGTGGGCCAGGTCGGCGCGGTAGCCGGTGGGCCCGCCGTTGCGCATCACCTCGCGCGTGACCGTCGAGGTGGGGCGGTCCAGACGCCTGGCGATCTCCGCGTAGGCGAGGCCGTCGGCCAGGCCCAGCGCGATCTGCCGGCGTTCCTGCTGGGTGAGCCTACCTCCCGGCATTGCGGTCTCCTTCGAGTTCCTCGGGGGGCACCACTATAGCGTTCACTTCCAGTTCATTGCAACGAACGCGCGATCCGCGTTGCGTTGTACGCGAGACCGTTGCAACGAAACACACGCTACGACCAGCCACTTCATAACCCGTGCGCAACAAGCGCGTTGCCCAATCCTTGAACGCAACGTAGCGTTTCTCCTGTCGGAAACAACGACCCGAAGGAGCGCACGATGCACAAGTTCGACACCCCCGCCCCGATCTCCGCCGTCCTCGACATCCCCGCCGGGCGCATCCGCCTCATCGCCGCCGACCGGGTCGACACCACGGTCGAGGTGCTGCCCGCCGACGCCTCGAAGGCCCGCGACGCGAAGGCGGCGGAGCAGATCACCGTCGAGCACCGGGACGGTGTCCTGCGGATCGAGGCCGCGCCGGCGAAGAACCGGGTCCTCGGCACCTCGGGATCCGTGGAGGTGACCGTCCAGCTGCCCGCCGGCTCCCGCGTCGAGGCGAAGGCGGCCGACGCCGAGTTCCGGGGCGTCGGACGGCTCGGCGACGTCACCTTCGAGGGCGCGCACGGCTCGGTCAAGCTCGACGAGACGGCGAGCGCCCGCCTCACGCTGGCCGCCGGCGACGTCTCGGTCGGCCGGCTGGGCGGCCCCGGCGAGATCGGCACCCGCAAGGGCGACCTCCGCATCGCCGAGGCCGTGCGCGGCACGGTGACGCTGCGCACCGAGCACGGCGACATCTCGGTCGGCGCCGCCCGCGGAGTCTCCGCCTCCCTGGACGCCGGCACCCCTTCGGGCCGCATCCACAACGCGCTGCGGAACACCGACGGCGCCACCGCCGGCCTGCACATCCACGCGACCACCTCCCACGGCGACATCACCGCCCGCAGCCTGTAGAAGGAGCACCCCTCATGACCACCGATCCGGCCATCACGGCGAACGGACTGCGCAAGTCCTACGGTGACAAGGTCGTCCTCGACGGAGTCGACCTCGCCGTACCCGAAGGAACCGTCTTCTCCCTGCTCGGTCCGAACGGCGCCGGCAAGACCACCGTCGTCAAGATCCTCTCCACCCTCGTCACCGCCGACGCCGGTGAGCTGCGCGTCGGCGGCCACGACCTCGCCGCCGACCCGCAGGCGGTCCGCGCCACGATCGGCGTCACCGGTCAGTTCTCCGCCGTGGACGGTCTGATCACCGGCGAGGAGAACATGCTCCTCATGGCGGACCTGCACCACCTGCCCAGACGCGAGGGACGGCGGGTCGCCGCCGGGCTGCTGGAGCGCTTCGACCTCACCGAGGCCGCGAAGAAGCCGGCCGCCACCTACTCCGGCGGGATGAAGCGCCGCCTGGACATCGCGATGACCCTGGTCGGCGACCCGCGGATCATCTTCCTCGACGAGCCGACCACCGGGCTCGACCCGCGCAGCCGCCACAACATGTGGCAGATCGTCCGCGAGCTGGTCTCCGGCGGCGTCACCGTCTTCCTCACCACCCAGTACCTGGAGGAGGCCGACGAACTCGCCGACCGCATCGCCGTACTGCACGGCGGGAGAATCGCCGCCGAGGGCACCGCCGAGCAGCTCAAGCGGATCGTCCCCGGCGGACACGTGCGGCTGCGCTTCACCGACCCGGCCGCGTACCAGGGGGCCGCCCGCGCGCTCCGCGAGGTCACGAGGGACGACGAGGCGCTCGCGCTGCAGCTCCCCAGCGGCGGCAGCCAGCGCGAACTGCGCGCCGTCCTCGACCTGCTGGACGCCGCCGGCATCGAGGCGGACGAACTCACCGTGCACACCCCCGACCTGGACGACGTCTTCTTCGCCCTCACCGACTCCACCCAGCCGCACCAGCCCACGGAGGCCGTCCGATGAGCTCCCTCCCCCTCGCCCTGCGCGACTCGTCCACCATGCTGCGCCGCAACCTCCTGCACACCCGGCGCTACCCCTCCATGACGCTGAACCTGCTGCTCACCCCGGTGATGCTGTTGTTGCTCTTCGTCTACCTCTTCGGCGACGTGATGAGCGCGGGCATCGGCGGCGGCGGCGCCGACCGCTCCGCCTACATCGCGTACATCGTGCCCGGCCTGTTACTGATGACCATCGGCTCCACCACCATCGGCACCGCGGTGTCCGTCTCCACGGACATGAGCGAGGGCATCATCGCCCGCTTCCGCACCATGGCGATCCACCGCGGATCGGTGCTCGTCGGGCACGTCGTCGGCAGCGTGCTGCAGTCGGTCGCGAGCGTCGTCCTCGTCGGCGCCGTCGCCGTGGCCATCGGCTTCCGGTCCACCGACGCCACCGCCCTGGAGTGGCTGGCGGCGTTCGGACTGCTCGTGCTCTTCGCCACGGCGCTCACCTGGATCGCCGTCGGCATGGGCCTGGTCAGCCCGAACGCCGAGGCGGCCAGCAACAACGCGATGCCGCTGATCCTGCTGCCGCTCCTGTCCAGCGCCTTCGTCCCGGTCGACACGATGCCCGGCTGGTTCCGGCCGGTCGCCGAGTACCAGCCGTTCACGCCGGCCATCGAGACCCTGCGCGGGCTGCTCCTCGGCACCGGGATCGGCCACAACGGATGGCTCGCCCTCGCCTGGTGCCTGGGGCTCGCGGTGCTCGGCTACTTCTGGTCGGCCGCGAAGTTCGCCCGCGACCCGAAGTGACGCGGGCCGCCATGGCGGCGCGTACCGCTCGCCACGCCTCCGCCCCGGGCGGCGTACACCGGGACCGTACCGGGGTACGACTGAGACGCGGACCGGCACGCTCGGCTCACCTGCCCCGGGCGTACCGGACCGGTCCGCGAGGGCGTCACCCCGAGGGCGACCGGAGTGAGAGGTTGGACCGCACATGAAACTGACCGTGGTCGGCGGAGGCTCGACCTACACGCCCGAGCTCGTCGACGGGTTCGCCCGGCTCCGGGACACCCTGCCCGTCGAGGAGCTGGTGCTCGTCGACCCGGACGCCGAGCGGCTGGAGCTGGTCGGCGGGCTGGCCCGGCGGATCCTCGCGCGGCAGGGGCACCCCGGGCGCGTCGTCACCACCCACGACCTCGACCGGGGCGCCGACGGCGCGGACGCGGTGCTGCTGCAGCTGCGGGTCGGCGGGCAGGCGGCCCGGGAACAGGACGAGACCTGGCCGCTGGAGTGCGGCTGCGTCGGGCAGGAGACCACCGGGGCGGGCGGGCTGGCCAAGGCGCTGCGGACGGTGCCGGTGGTGCTGGAGATCGCCGAGCGGGTGCGGCGCGTCAGCCCCGGCGCCTGGATCGTCGACTTCACCAATCCCGTCGGCATCGTGACCCGCGCGCTGCTGCGGGCCGGGCACCGGGCGGTCGGACTGTGCAACGTGGCGATCGGGCTGCAGCGGAAGTTCGCGGGGCTGCTCGGTGTCGCGCCGGGTGACGTGCACCTGGACCACGTGGGCCTCAACCACCTCACCTGGGAGACCGGGGTACGGCTCGGCGGCCCGCGGGGCGAGGACGTGCTGCCCTCGCTCCTCGAACGGCACGGGGACGCCGTCGCGGCCGATCTGCGGCTGCCGAGGCCACTCCTCGACCGGCTCGGCGTCGTGCCCTCGTACTACCTGCGGTACTTCTACCTCCACGACGAGGTGGTGCGGGAGCTGCGGACCAAGCCCTCGCGGGCCGCCGAAGTAGCGGGATTGGAACGGGAGTTGCTGCGGATGTACGCCGACCCCGCGCTCGACGAGAAGCCGGAGCTGCTCGCCCGGCGCGGCGGCGCCTACTACTCGGAGGCCGCCGTGGACCTGGCGGCCGCGCTGCTGGGCGGAGCGGGCGGCGCCTACCAGGTGGTGAACACGTACAACGCGGGCACGCTGCCCTTCCTGCCGGACGACGCGGTGATCGAGGTGCCGGCGGCGGTCGGCGGAGAGGGGGCGGACCCGCTGCCGGTGGCCCCCGTGGACCCGCTGTTCGCGGGACTGATGGCGAACGTGACGGCGTACGAGGACCTGGCCCTGGAGGCGGCCCTGCACGGAGGGCGCGAGCGGGTCTTCCGTGCGCTGCTCGCCCATCCCCTGATCGGCCAGTACGCCTACGCCGACACCCTCACCGACCGGCTGCTCGCGCACAACCGGGAACACCTCGCGTGGGCGTGACGGCGTCCGGGGGCCGCCAGGACGCCCTCGTCCTCGCGATCGACGCCGGCAACAGCAAGACCGACGTGGCGGTGGTCGCGGCGGACGGCGAGGTCGTCGGCACCGCGCGCGGGGGTGGGTTCAAGCCTCCGGTGGTGGGTGTCGAAGCGGCCGTGGACGGCGTCGCGGACACCGTACGGGAGGCCTTCGCCCGGGCCGGCGGGGTGCGCTCGGTGACCCACGTGTCGGCGTGCCTCGCGAACGCCGACTTCCCGGTGGAGGAGGAGCGGCTGGCCGCCGCGCTGCACGCGCGCGCGTGGGGGGCGACCGTCGAGGTGCGCAACGACACCTTCGCCGTACTGCGGGCGGGGATCGCCGAGCCGCGCGGCGTCGCCGTCGTCTGCGGGGCGGGCATCAACTGCGTGGGGATGCGGCCCGACGGCCGCACCGCGCGCTTCCCCGCCGTCGGCCGCATCTCCGGTGACCGGGGCGGCGGTGCGGACCTGGCGGAGGAGGCGCTGTGGTGGGCGGCGCGGGCCGAGGACGGCCGCGGGGAGCCGACCGCCCTGGCCCGGGCGCTGCCGGCCCACTTCGGGCTCGGGTCCATGTACGCGCTGATCGAGGCCCTGCACCTGGGGCACATCCCGCCCGCCCGGCGCCACGACCTGGCGCCGGTCCTGTTCGCCACCGCGGCGGACGGTGATCCGGTGGCCCGCGCGATCGTGGACCGGCTGGCGGAGGAGGTGGTGGCCATGGCCGCGGTCGCCCTGACCCGGCTGGACCTCCTCGCCGAGGAGGTTCCGGTGCTGCTCGGCGGCAGCGTCCTCGCCGCCCGGCACCCCCGGCTCGACGGCCGGGTGCGCGAACTGCTCGCCGCCCGGGCCCCCGGGGCCGTCCCGCGGGTCGTCACCGCCGCCCCCGTCCTCGGGGCGGCGCTCCTCGGCCTGGACCACGTGGGTGCCCCGGCCGACGTGCACGCGCGCGTGCGGGCGTCCTACGAGGGGGGCGCCTGACCGCCCGTCTCCGCGGGGGCCACGGGGGACCGTGGGGGAACCGAACCGGAGCCGCTCGCGTATTCATGGGCAGGGGGTGGTGCGGAAGGACTGGGGACCACTCGTGCGGTTGGGGACCGGGACGGCCGGGCAGCGATCCGAGCGGCGGTCCGGGCAACGGCCGGGGGACGAACCGCACATGATCCGGGCAAGGCCGGTGCGGATGTCGGTCCCGGCGACGATACTTGCGGCCATGCACCTCCGTCGGCGCGCCGGACACCGTACGGCGCACGCACCCCGTACGGCACGGCACCGGGAGGCGGCGCCGGACACCCGGCCGGGGTGAGCGACGGACGACCTAGGGGGGAGGTCACGTGACATACACGCCGAGGGGCCGCGCCGCACCGCCGCCACGGGCGGAGCCCATGGCCCCGGCCGTCCCGCCCCGGGCGGCACCGCCGTCACCCGCGGCGCCCCCGTCACCCGCACCATCCCCGTCCCCCACGACACCGCCCGGCGGCCCCGCCGAACCGCCGCGCCGCACCGCGTTCATGGAGGGCGTCGACCGGCTGCGCGCGGCGGCGACGACCGAGCCGGGCCGGCTGCGGATCATCGGCGCCGCCCTCGCCCTCCTGGTCGTCGTGTTCGGGGCCGTGTCCGCCTCCCAGATGGACAACCGTTCCGCCGCCGCCGACGACGTCCTGGACAGCAGCCAGCGCCTGAGCGTCGCCGCGGCCGACGTCTACAGCTCGCTCGCCGACGCCAACACGGCCGCGTCCAGCGGTTTCCTCGCCGGCGGCCAGGGGACCGCCGAGTCCGGCGAGCGCTACGACCAGAACATCGAGAGGGCCGCCACCCGTCTGGCGGAGGCCGCCACCGCCGCCGGGCGGGACTCCGCCTCCGCCCGGGACGTCGCCGAGCTCAGCAGGCTGCTGCCGGAGTACAGCGGCCTGATCGCGCAGGCCCGCGCCAACAACCGCCAGGGCTATCCGCTGGGCGGCGCCTACCTGCGGCACGCGAACGACAAGATGCAGACCGACATGCTGCCGGTGGCGGAGCGGCTCTACCGGAACGAGAACGAGCGCCTGCGCGGCGACTACGACGCCGCGACCTCCTTCCCGTGGACCGCGACGGCCTTCGGCGTCCTCGCCCTCGCCGCCCTCGGCTGGGCCCAGCACCGCAACTACCGCCGCACCAACCGGGTCCTGAACCGCGGTCTGGTGGCCGGCACCACCGCCTGCGCCCTGGTCCTGGTCTGGCTCGTCGTCGGCCACACCGTCGCCCGTTCGTCGCTGGACGACTCCTACGTCCACGGGGTCCGCTCGCTGATCGTGCTGAACGACGCCCGGATCGCCTCCCTGAAGGCCCGCGGCAACGAGAACCTCACCCTGGTGAGCCGGGGCGCGGAGATCACCGACTCCGGCGAGGACGCGTTCGACAGCGCGTACGTCGAGGAGATGGACGCCCTCTCGCGGCACCTGGCCACCGCCGCGGACCTCGCCGACGACCGTGCGGGCCGGGAGCCCGTCGAGGCCGCGGCGGGCAACATGAGGATCTGGCAGGAGCGGCACGCCGTGGCGCGCGAGGCCGACACCGACGGCGATTACCAGAGGGCACTGGACAAGACCATCGGCGGCCCGGACGAGGAGCCGACGAGCGAGTGCTTCGACGCCGTCGACGGCGACCTGCACAAGGCGCTCGCGCACGAGCAGGAGGAGTTCGAGGAGGCGGCGCGCGCGGGCCGCAGGGCCATGAACGGGCTGCCCGAGGGTACTGCCGCCCTCGCCGTACTGGGTGCGTCGGGTGCCGTGCTCGGCATCGGGCGCAGGCTTTCGGAGTACCGGTGACGAGGGCGGTCGCGACGGGGAGAGGGGGAGCGGTGATGAATGCGGTACGACGTCTGAGGGCCAGTGCGAAGGGCTGGGGCGGCGTGGGCGGGATGGTGGTCGCCTGCGCCCTCACCGCGACCCTGGCGCTGCCCCCGCTGCGTGACGCCGGCGGGGGCGGCGGTACCGGCCCGGGCGGGCCGGACACCGCGCGGGTCACGTACGCGAAGGCCGAGGAGTGCACCGCCCCCGAGAACCGGAGCCTGCGGCCGTCGGCCGACACGAGCGGCGCGACGATCCGGGAGATCGAGGCACGCGGTCACCTGATCGTCGGCGTCGACCAGAACAGCTACCGCTGGGGCTACCGCGATCCGAACAGCGAGAACGCCAGCGCCGAACTGGAGGGCTTCGACATCGATCTCGCCCACGAGATCGCCGACGCACTCCTCGGCGACCGCCCGGACAACATCCGTTTCCGGGCCATCCCCACGGACCAGCGCATCCCGGCGATCCAGGAGGGGCGGGTGGACATGGTGGTCCGCACGATGACGATCAGCTGCTCGCGGCTGGAGCAGGTCGCCTTCTCCGCGCCCTACTTCCGCACCGGTCAGCAGGTCCTCGCGCCACGGACCTCACGCATCGAGGGGTACGACGAGACGCTGGCCGGCCGGCGGATCTGCGCCGCCGAGGCGACCATCGCCCGGGACCGGGTGCGGGACGACATCAGGACCGGCCGCCCCGCCCCCACCGCCGAGCTCACGGAGTCCGTCCCCAACCAGCTCGACTGCCTGGTGCAGCTCCAGCTCGGCCGGGCCGACGCCGTGGTCACCGACGGCGCCCTCGCCGCCAGCCAGGCCGCGCAGGACCCCACGGTGGAGCTCAAGGGCGCCCCCTTCACGACCGAGTACTACGGGGTGGCGATGCGGAAGGACGCGGACGACCTGGTGCGCCGGGTCAACCGGGTCCTGGAGGACTACCGCGGGGGCGGCTGGCAGCAGTCGTACGGGAAGTGGCTGTCGGAGACGCTCGGCGACGACCCGGCGCGCTCGCTGCCGCCCTCGCCCGGGTACCGCTGAGCAGGGGGCACGAGCGCGGGCACGGACCCACGTCCGCACCGGGGTCCGGCCCGGACAGGTACGCACGTACGAGAGCGAGAGGTGATCGATGAGCGTCGCGGGATCCACCGGGCCGGTGATGGACCGGGACGAGGTGGACCGTGCGCTGGCGCGGCTGGGGGCGGAGCACGAGGCCGTCGAGACGTCGCTCCTCGCCCTGCAGGACCACGCGGGCCGCCGGCTCCTCGAAGGCGCCCGGCTCACGGGCGTCACCAAGGAGCGCTGGGCCGCCGCCGAGGCGTCCATCGGCCTGCTCTGGGCCTACTTCGACGCGTACACCGCCGCCCTGCGCTCCGCGCGCGAGGTCCGCTCACGCCGGCGCTGGTCGAGCCGTGAGGACCTGGCCGAGCTGACGGAGCTGCTGCGCGGCGAGAGCGTCACGGTCGCGGGCGGTGCCACCGCGCCGGTGGCGAACGCGCCGGGCCTGACGGGCACCGGGAAGCTCAGCGAGCGGTTCACCCTGACCTCGCTCGTGGACCGGATGAACGACCTGTACGCGTCCTCGCTGGACATGGTCGTCGCCGCGGACGCGGTCTGGTCGGCCCTCCCCGCGCGCATCGACCTACTCTCCGCGGAGCTGCAGCGCACCCGCCGGCTCGCGCACTCCGCGGGCGTGCGCCCCGGCGAGCACCCCGCGGGCGACGATCTGGAGCGGATCACCCGAACCCTGGGCGCGCTGCGCGAGCGGGTGGTGTCCGACCCGCTCGCGTACTGGGTCCCCGCGGCTGGGAGTTCGGCACCCGGCGGAGGCCGGCCGGACACCTCGACGTACGACCGTGAGGCGCGCGCCCTGGAGGACGTGCGGCGGGAGATCGACGCGGTGCTGACGGTCCGCCAGGACGCGGAGGCGCGGCTGGTCAGGCTGCGGGACCTGCTGAGCCGCGCGGACCGTACGCTCGCCGAGGCGCGCAGCGCCCGCGGCGAGGTACTCGCGAAGATCGCGGCGACGGAGGTACCCGTGGTCAGCGGTCCGCCGACGGTGCTGCAGGAGCAGCTGGCGACGGCGGCCGAGTACCGCAGACACGCGCAGTGGCACCGGCTGTCCCCGCTCCTCGAGGCCCTGGAGCAGAAGGCGGAGGACGAACTGCTGCGCGCCCGCGAGTCGCTGACCGCGGTGACCGCGCCCCTGGCGGTCCGTGCCGAGCTGCGCGGCCGCCTCGACGCGTACCGGGCCAAGGTCGCCCGGCACGGCCTGGCGGAGGATCCGGAGCTGGTCGAGAAGTACGAGAAGGCGCGCCGCATGCTGTGGAGCGCGCCCTGCGACCTGCGCGTCGCCGAGCAGGCCGTACTGCGCTACCAGCGGGCCGCCGCCGAACTGATCGACGGGTCCAGGACGTGAACGACGGAGGTGGTGCGGCATGACCGAGCAGCGGGCGTGCGGGCGCCCCGGCTGCGCCGGACGGTACGAGGACGTGGGCGCCGGAGAGCTGTACTGCGACACGTGCGGTCTCGCCCCGCCGGCGCCCGGGAGCGGCTCGCCGGTCTCCCCGGCCACGGGCGGCACCGGTGGCTCCGCGGGTGGCACCGGGGGCTCCACGAGCGGTACCGGGGGTGCCGAGTCGTCGTCCCGGCCGTCGTCCCGGTCCTCCTCGCGGCCGTCGTCGCGGTCGGCGCAGTCCCGGCGTTCGGTGTCCGGGCGGCTGTCCCGCTCGCTGTCGGGCGGGACGGCGAGCCGTTCGATCTCGGTCCGCAGCTCGGGTTCGGCCGCCGGTTCGACCGGGCGGGCCCGGCTCGGCGTGGGCCTGGTGCAGGTGCCGCAGGTGCCCCGCCCCGACCCGCACGCGATGGTCCTCGCGGACCCCGAGGTGCCCGAGCGCAAGCGGTTCTGCTCGCGTTCGGACTGCGGGGCGCCGGTGGGGCGGGCGCGCGGCGACCGGCCGGGGCGCACGGAGGGCTTCTGCACCAAGTGCGGCCATCCGTACTCGTTCGTGCCGAAACTGCGGGCGGGGGACGTCGTGCACGGCCAGTACGAGGTCGTGGGCTGTCTGGCGCACGGCGGTCTCGGCTGGATCTACCTCGCCGTCGACCGCGCGGTGTCCGACCGCTGGGTCGTGCTGAAGGGCCTGCTGGACACCGGCGACCAGGACGCGATGGCCGCCGCGATCTCCGAGCGCCGCTTCCTCGCCGAGATCGAGCACTCCAACATCGTCCGCATCTACAACTTCGTCGAGCACCGCGACCGGCGCACCGAGTCGCTCGACGGGTACATCGTCATGGAGTACGTCGGCGGCAAGTCGCTCAAGGAGATCGCCGACTCCCGCCGCACGCCGGACGGACGGCGCGATCCGCTGCCGGTGGAGCAGGCGTGCGCGTACGGCATCGAGGCGCTGGACGCGCTCGGCCACCTGCACAGCCGCAACCTGCTGTACTGCGACTTCAAGGTCGACAACGCCATCCAGACCGAGGACCAGCTGAAGCTGATCGACATGGGCGCGGTGCGCCGGATGGACGACGACGAGTCCGCCATCTACGGCACGGTCGGCTACCAGGCGCCCGAGGTCGCCGAGGCCGGCCCGTCGGTGGCGAGCGACCTGTACACGGTGGCCCGCACCCTCGCCGTGCTCACCTTCGACTTCCAGGGCTACACGAACGTCTACGTGGACTCCCTGCCCGATCCGGGCACCCTGGAGGTGTTCCGCCGGTACGAGTCGTTCTACCGGTTCCTGGTCCGTGCCACCGACCCCGACCCGGCCCGCCGGTTCGCCTCCGCGCAGGAGATGGCGGAGCAGCTCACGGGTGTGCTGCGGGAGGTCGTCTCCCTGCAGACGGGACGGGCGCGCCCGGCGCTGTCGACCCTGTTCGGACCCGAACTGCGGGTCACCGACACGGAGTTGTTCGCGGAGCTGGACGGGGACGTGTCCCGACTGGGGGCGCGCGCCGTGCCGAACGGGCGGCCGGGCACCCACAGGACGCCCCCTGCCGCCGGTCCGGCGCTGCCGCCGTCCGGTACCGCCGCCACCACGACCGCCCTGGTCAAGCCGCTGGACACGGCCGCCGCGGCGCTCGCGCTGCCGGTCCCGCGCATCGACCCCGCCGATCCGAACGCCGGGTTCCTGGCCGGTCTCCTCGCCTCCGCGCCCGCCGAACTGATCGGCGCACTGCGCACGGCCCCCACCGCTTCGCTGGAACTGCGGCTGCGGGAGCTGCGGGCGCGCCTGGAGCGAGGCGAGTTCGCCGGCGCGGTCGACGCGCTGGACGCCCTGGAGCGCGAGCACACCGACGACTGGCGGGTCGTCTGGTACCGGGGCGTGGCGGCGCTCGCGACCGGCGACCACGAGGGCGCGGCGCTGGCGTTCGACGCGGTCTACGACGCGTTCCCCGGTGAGCCCGCCCCGAAGCTGGCCCTCGGACTGTGCGCGGAGGTGCTCGGGCAGCTGGACAACGCCACCGAGTACTACCGCCTGGTGTGGACGACCGACCCCGGTTACGTGAGCGCCGCGTTCGGCCTGGCCCGGGTGCGGCTCGCGGCCGGGGACCGCGGTGGTGCCGTACGGACGCTGGAGTCCGTGCCGGAGTCGTCGATCCACTACACGGCGGCCCGCGTCGCCGCCGTCCGGGCGCGGCTGCGGCGGCGGACATCCGATGGGGACGGCGGGGCAGACGGGAACGGCGAGAACAGCCGACACGACGAGAACGGCGCGAACGGTGCAAGCGGTGCGAACGGTGCGAACAGCGAGAACGGCGCGTCCTTCCTGGACGACCTGCTCGCCGCCGCTGGCCAGGTCGAGGCGCTCGGCGGGTACGGTCTGGGCCCGGTGCGCCGCGAGCAGTTGGCCACCGAGGTCCTTGGCTCCGCCCTGGACTGGGTACTCTCCGGTAGCCAGGGTTCGGCGCCCCCGCCGGGCGGCGGACGTGCGCTGCTCGGCAGCGAACTGGACGAGCGGAACCTCCGCTTCGGCCTGGAGCGCTCGTACCGTGCGCTGGCCCGGCTCGCACAGCGTGGCGAGGAAAGGATCGACCTGGTGGAACGTGCCAATCGTTACCGCCCCCGGACGTGGGTGTAGTTGATGTCGCAGATGCCCCAGCTGGCCGCTTGCCCGAGCTGTGAGTGGCCCCTCGAATCGGGTGACCGCTTCTGCGGTGCGTGCGGTTACGACCTGTCGGTGATCCCCGCACCACCGCGGGACACCCCGACGCTCACGATGAACGGGACGCCGCCGCCGCCGGAGGGGACACCGGTGGACCGGCCGGTCGCCCCCGAGGCCGCCGGTGCCGGCACACCGCCGCCGGTCCCCGCGCCGGACGACGTCCCGGGCACCGACCCGGGCGGCTCCGCGCTTCCCCCGGCGTCGCCC
>NZ_JAVRHI010000484.1:0-4920 GCF_034105845.1 Streptomyces sp. CRN 30
CGGGAGGGGAGGCGCGGGGAGCGTGACGGCCGCCGTACGGGCGCGTCGCCAGGCGTGGGCGACCCGCAGCCGGCCCGCGAGCAGCAGGCAGTGGAAGCGGAGGTCCGCGGCCGGGCCCGCCGGGGGGAACGGGACACGGCGCGGCCGGTGCCGCAGACGCGCGAGCTCCAGTCGTTGCAGCGTCACGACCGTGCGCCAGAGCGCCGCCGCGGGCGGGTGCTGGCCGCCGAGGTGCGCGGCCTCCGTCAGCCACGCGTCCGCCCGGTCCGCCAGCGCGCGCACCAGGGCGGTGACCCGCTCGCTCCGCTGGGGCTGCCGCAGGTCGTCGGCGGTCACCCCGAACTCGTCCAGGACGTCGTGCGGCAGTTTGACGGACCCCTGCCGGGCGTCCTCGCGCAGGGAGCGCAGGGCGTCGAGGAGGTGGTAGGCGTCGCTCCAGCGGCGCAGCGCGTCGGCGTCCCGCTCGGTGAAGGACAGGCCCGGGCCGCTGAGCAGCCCCAGCAGCCGGGAGACGCCGAAGGGGAACGACAGCCTGTCCCAGTACGCGTGCCAGTCCTCCCAGGTGAGCAGGCGGGTCTCGCGCGCCTCGTCCGTCCGGTGCCCGGCGGCCATGGCCGACAGTCCGTCGCCGGGCAGCTCCCACCGCCAGACCGCGTCCACCAGCGCCGCCCGCACCGGGTCGGCGCTGCGGCCGCGCCGCAGGTCGGTCTCCAGGGCGCGGCTGTAGGCGCCCACCCGCTCCGTCCGCCGCCGCGCCGTGTCGTCCGGGGCGTCGGCGAGGTCGTCCACGGTGCGGCCGTAGCCGTACACCGCCCACAGCAGCGGCCGCAGTCCGGCCGGGAGCAGCCGGACGATCGCGCGGTCCAGCCGGCTCGAGCGCCGCACCAGCCGGCGGCAGGTCTCGTAGCCGGCGCGCACCTCCGGATCGGTGATCCCGGCCAGCCGGTAGACCCGTCCAGGGCCCGGCCCGGGGCGCGGCCGCCGCACGACGGGAGGAGGCGCGGGCGGTGGCGGACTCACGGCGCGGGCCTGCCCCGGCACACCACCGAACGCCCGTTCCCGCGCCCCACCGCGGAGCGAACGTTCCGGCACGCCGTCGAGCCCCCGGCGCGGTCCGGCCGACGAGCCCTTCCGGCCGGCCGTGCGCACGCCGTGCGCCACCAGTCCGGCCAGGGACAGCGCGGCAGCCCAGCACAGCCCCAGCAGCAGGTGCCGCCACGGCGTGCCACCGCCGGCGACGGCGGACACGGCGGCCTGCATGGCGCCGTACGCGGGCAGCAGCCGCACCGCCGGAGCGTCCGCGAAGGGGCTGGCGACCGGGTTCTGCAGGGTCAGGTCGACGAACCCGACCGTGGTCACCAGGAACAGCCCCCACGGTTCGCTGCGCGTCACCGAGGCCAGCAGGATGCCGACGGCGCCGTAGCCGAGGGCGCCGACGCAGAGCGCCGCCGCCAGGACGTCGATCCGCTCCGGGCGCCCGAAGACGCACACCCACGCGGTGGCGTACCCGGCGGTCGACACCGCCCACAGCAGCAGCACCGCCCCCTGCGCCGGCACCAGGCAGCCGCGCGGACACCCGGCCCTGGCCAGCCGGCCGTAGAAGACCGCGCTCCGGCCGGTGGACAGGAACATCATGAAGCCGACCACGAGGGTCAGGGAGTGCAGGGCCCCCGACAACTGGGCGACCACGTCCGCGTCGAGCAGCACCGGGCGGCCCGTCGGGCGCAGTGGGAAGAGCACCGGGTCCGCGGGCAGCACCAGGTGGGCCAGCCACAGCCACAGCGGGACGATCAGCACCGTCGGCACCAGCGCCGCACGGTTGCGCGCCTGCTCCAGCACCGCCTGCCGGACCGCCGTGCGCAGGCACCACCACCAGCGGCTCATGGCGCCGCCCCCGCGCCGTCCGGTGCGGCGGGCAGCGGTGGTGCGATGGGGACGGGCGGACCCGGGGAAGGGATCTTCACACGATCCCCAACGAGGTGCGGGCACGGCGGTGTCGTGACACCCGCGACGACCGCTCGAAACAACGACGCGTCAACGGTCGTGCGGCCGCGCGACGAAACGGCCGCCCCGCCCGCCGTCCACCCCCGCGACCCGTCCGCCGTTCACCCCCGCGCCCCGGCCAGCCGCGCCGTCCGCTCGGCGAGGTCGCCGATCCGGGCCCCGTCGAAGCCGAACACCGCGCTGCGCACCGTGTCCTCCAGCGGTTCCGTCCACTGCGCGGGGATCGCCCGCGCCCCGCACAGGACGCCGGCCACCGAGCCCGCGGTCGCGCCGTTGGAGTCGGTGTCGAGCCCGCCGCGCACGGTGAGGGCTACCGTCCTCGTGAAGTCCCCGTCGCCGTACAGCAGTCCCGCCGTGAGGACCGCGGCGTTGGGGACCGTGTGGATCCAGCCGAGCCCGGCCGTCTCCTCGGACAGCGTGCCGAGCGTGTCCGCCCAGCCGAGCCCGGCCTCGTGCAGCGAGAGCACCCGGCGCACGGTGCGGGCGAGGCGGCTGCCCGCCGGGATCACCGAGAGGGCCGTGTCGAGCGCGGTGCGCACCCCCGGCGCGGTGAACGCGGCCGCGATCAGCGCCGCCGCCCACATCGCGCCGTACACGCCGTTGCCGGTGTGCGAGAGCACCGCGTCCCGGCGCGCCGACGAGGCGGCTGCGCGCGGATCGCCGGGGTGGGTCCAGCCGTGGATGTCGGCGCGGATGAGGGCGCCGATCCACTCCTGGTACGGGTTGTCGTACGTGGCGGTGAGCGGTGGCCTGAGCCCGGCCGTGAGGTTGCGGTACGCGGCGCGCTCCGCCGTGAACGTCTGCAGGTAGGGCAGCCGCAGCAGCCACCGGTCGCCGACCTGCTCGGTGGTGAAGCCGAAACCGTGCGTCTCCAGCAGGTCCAGGCCGAGGATCGCGTAGTCCACGTCGTCGTCGCGGCAACTGCCGTGCACGCGGCCGCGGACACAGGCGCGCCACTCCGGGCGCAGCGCGCGCTCGTCCGACGCGTCGACGGGTTCGGGCAGGTAGTCGGTGAGCGGCAGGGCGCCGGCCCGCCGCAGGTAGCGGTCGATGCGCTCGCGCGTCCAGTGGTCGCCGCGCTCGACCGGCTTGCCGAGCATGTTGCCCGCGATCCGGCCCAGCCAGCCTCCGTGCACGCGGTCGGCGAGGTCGGTGCCCCCAGGTGTCATACCCCAGTCATACCTGCGCGGGCCGGATCCGCACCCCCGTGCGCCGCCCCGCCCGCGTCAACCTCGGGCCCGGCCCCGCGTCAACCTACGTCCGCCTACCCGGCAGCATGAGATGTTCGTCTGGTTTACTGCCGGCCGTCCGCTTGGTCCCGTGGTCCCGGACGGCCGTCGCGCCGCGTGACTACCGGGATCCCCGCACGCACTCCCCGGGAGCGTCATGAAAGCGCCGCGCCGTACGATCGCACGCACCGTCCCCTTCCTGACCGGCCTCCTCACCGTCCTCCTGGCCGGTGCCCCCGCGCACGCGGCGAAGGCGCCCCCGCCCGTCGTGCGGACCGGCGACGTGAGCGTCCTGACCGGGGACTACGACATCCTGGAGGACGTGCTGGAGCACATCACCATGAAGGACGGCGACGGCCCCACGGCGCACCAGATCTACGACTACTCCGGGGGCGCCTCCCAGGGCGGCGCCGACGTCCCGGAGTGAGCCCCGCTCGCGGTGCGTCCCCCGCTGGGCAGCGGCACCCCCCTCCGGTTAGGGTCACAGCGCCGTGACTGCCTTGACATGTGCAAGGCCGGACAAGCGAGGGGAACGCAGAGTGCGCGTGCTGATCGCCGCTGACAAGTTCAAGGGGTCACTGACCGCCGTACAGGTCGCCGAGCGGGTCACGGCGGGACTGCGCCGGGCCGTGCCCGAGGCCGTCGTCGAGTCGCTGCCCGTGGCCGACGGCGGCGAGGGCACCGTGGACGCGGCGGTCGCGGCCGGGTTCGAGCGGCGCGAGGCGCGGGTCGCCGGACCGCTCGGCGAGCCCGTCACGGCGGCCTACGCCCTGCGCGACGGCACCGCCGTGGTGGAGATGGCCGAGGCCGGCGGTCTGCAGCGGCTGCCCGCCGGGGTCCTCGCACCGCTCACCGCCTCGACGTACGGAGCGGGCGAACTGCTGCGCGCCGCGCTGGACGCCGGGGCCACCACCCTCGTGTTCGGTGTCGGCGGCAGCGCCACCACCGACGGCGGCGCCGGGATGCTCACCGCGCTCGGGGCGCGCTTCCTGGACGCCGACGGACAGCCGGTCGGGCCCGGGGGCGGGGCGCTGCGCGAGGTGGCGACCGCCGACCTGTCCGGGCTCGACCCCCGGTTCGCCGAGGTCGGGTTCGTGCTCGCGAGCGACGTCGACAACCCGCTCACCGGGCCCGGGGGCGCGCCCGCCGTGTACGGCCCGCAGAAGGGGGCGAGCCCCCAGGACGTGCAGGTGCTCGACGCGGCGCTGTCCCGCTTCGCGCAGGTCCTGGAGGAGGCGATCGGCCCCAGGGCCGCCGAGTACGCCCTCGCGCCGGGCGCCGGCGCCGCCGGCGGGATCGGCTACGGCGCCCTCGTCCTCGGCGCCCGCTTCCGGCCCGGCATCGAGGTCATGCTCGACGTCCTCGGTTTCGCCCCCGCGCTGGAGCGGGCCACGCTGGTGATCACCGGCGAGGGCTCCCTCGACGAGCAGACCCTGCACGGCAAGGCGCCCGCGGGCGTCGCCGCCGCCGCGCGCGCCGCGGGCAAGGAGGTCGTCGCGGTCTGCGGGCGCCTGGCGCTGGCCCCGCAGGCGCTCGGCCGGGCCGGCATCCGCCGCGCCTACCCGCTCACCGACGTCGAGCCGGACGTCCAGCGGTGCATCGCCCAGGCGGGACCGATCCTGGAGGACGTGGCGGAACGGATCGCGCGGGACTTCCTGGGCTGACACGGGCTCTGCCCGGTCGCGGG
>NZ_JAVRHI010000485.1:0-8387 GCF_034105845.1 Streptomyces sp. CRN 30
CCCGGGCGGCTCCGGCCTGACCGGCGCGACCGGCGGCCCCGTCGCCCCCGGGCACGGCGGCGGCACGGGCTCCTTCGACGTCACCGAGGCGCTGGCCGCCGGGCCCCTGGGCAACGGCACGCGCCCCGGCGCCGGGACCGAGCCGCGCCGCGACGACCTGCCGTTCTTCTCGGACGGCGACACCGGCGAGCAGACCGGCGCGCACGGACCCGACGGCCGTGACGGACGCTCCCCCTTCGGGGACGCCGACGGCGGCCCCATGGGCCCCAACGGCACCGCCGGTCCCGCGAACATGGGCGGCTTCGAGGCGTTCGGCGGCCCCGCGGGGCCGACCGGCGGCCCGACGACCGGGGACGCGCGACTGTCCCCGCCGGCGTCGTCGCCGTCGCCGTTGTCGTCGTCGCAGTCTCCGTCGAGCGCGGGCCCGGACGGGCAGCACGGGGTGGCGGCCGGGTCCGGTGGACTCGGTGCTCCCGGTGCTCCCGGTGCTCACGGTGCTCCCGGTGGCCCGGGTGCGCTGCGCGGCCCCGCGGGCTCCGGTGGCCCGGGAGGTCTCGGTGGCCCCACCGGCCCCACCGGCCCCGGCGGCGCGAACAGCGCCGGCCTGCACGCGGTGTCCGACGCCGGAACGGGCGCGGCCCCCGGCGGCACACCGAACACCCCGGGCATCCCCGGCATCCCCGGCATCCCCGGTACGTCCGGCGCCCCCGGTGCCGGCCCCGGCGGCGGTCTGAGTGACGACACCGCCGTCCTCACCCCGCAGGTGCAGGCCCCCGAGCCGCCCGGCGGCATCGCCTACAGCGCCCCCGGCAACGTGTCCGGCGACACTCTCACCAGCGGCATCCCGTTCGTGCCGAGCGAGGAGCGGACCGCGCCGTTCCAGAACGGCCCGCAGACGCCCCCGGCCCGCCCGGAACCCGCCGCCCCGGCGCCGAAGCCCGCACCCGCGCCCACGGCGGGCAAGCCCGCCAAGCCCGCCAAGAAGGGCCGCAACAAGCTCGTCCTGCTCGGCGGCGCCGTGATCGTCGTCGCCGGTCTCGCCTACGGCGCCGGACTGCTGATGAACCACTCCGACGTCCCCAAGGGCACCACCGTGCTCGGTGTCGACATCGGCGGCGGCACCCGGGACGACGCCGTGCAGAAGCTCGACGCGGCCTTCGACGAGCGGGTGAACAAGGAGCTGAAGCTCGCCGTCGACGGCGACACGGTCGCGCTCAAGCCGGACCAGGCCGGGCTCCAGTTCGACACCCAGGCCACCGTCGACGTGGCCGCGCAGAGCGACTACAACCCCGTCTCCGTGATCGGCTCCCTGGTCGGCAACCACCGCGTCGTCGACCCGGTGATGCCGGTCGACGAGGAGAAGCTGCAGGCCGCGCTGGAGCAGGCGGCCGGCGGCTCCGGCTCCATGACCGAGGGCACGATCACCTTCAAGTCCGGCAAGGCCGTCGCCGTCTACCCGAAGGCCGGCCAGGGCATCGACGCCGACAAGTCCGCCACGGCCGTCCAGGAGGCGTACCGCACCCAGGTCGAGACCGGCACGTCGGGCACGGTGAAGGTGCCGACCACGGCCCGGCAGCCCGAGATCACCAAGGCCGAGGTCGACCGGGAGATGAAGGCGTTCGCCGAGCCGGCGATGTCGGCCAACGTCGTCGTCCAGACCGACGCGGCGCACACCATCGAGATGAGCCCGCAGAACTCGCTCTGGAAGTTCCTCGGGGTCACGGCCGTCGACGGCAAGCTGGTCGACAAGCCCGACCTGGACGCGCTGAAGGAGCTGTACGGCCAGACCTTCGACGGCGTGACCATCGCGCGGGCCAACGGCAAGAAGACCGCCGTCACCCCGGAGGACGTCTACGGCGCCCTCCGCCAGGCACTGCTGAGCAAGACCGACCGGGTCGCGGTCATCGACACGAACCCGAGCTGACCGGTTCGCACGTGAGCGGTATCGGACTCGGACGCCGCCCGGAGAACCGCGGACAGCAGGCGGCCAAGCTGCTGTGGACCGGCATCTGGCTGATCTTCCTGAGCGCCCCCGTCGACGATCTCCTCGACGGGGGCCACAGCCCGGCCGCCCGCGTCCTCGGCTGGCTCGCCCTGGCGGGCTTCGTCGTCTGGTACATGGCGCTGCTCTTCCGCACCGGCCGCGCCGACCGCGACGGCCGGGTCCTGCTCTCCCTCGCCGCCCTCGCCACCGGTTCGGCGGTCCTCGCCCTCACCCTGGGCCGCCAGTGGCTGGTCCTCTTCGTGTACGTCGCGATCGCGTCCGGCGCGGCCCTCCCGCTGCGCCTGGCCCGCTGGACCGTCCCCGGCGCCACCGCGGTGCTGGCGGCGCTGGCCCTGGTCGTCGAGGACGGCACGGAGTTCCTGGCCGCCCTGGTGATCCCGGCGCTGCTCGGCGGCTTCGCCATGACCGGCGTACGGGAGCTGATCCGTACGACGATCGCGCTGCGCGAGGTCCGTGCCACCGTGGCCCACCTCGCCGCCAACGAGGAACGGCTGCGCCTCGCCCGCGACCTGCACGACCTGCTGGGCCACTCCCTCTCCCTGATCACGCTCAAGAGCGAGCTGGCCGGCCGGATGCTGCCGGGCCACCCCGACAAGGCGGCCCAGCAGGTCGCCGACATCGAGCAGGTCAGCCGCCAGGCGTTGGTGGACGTCCGCGAGGCCGTCTCCGGCTACCGGCGGGCCCGCCTGAGCGCCGAACTCGCCGGTGCCCGGGTCGCGCTGACCGCCGCGGGGGTCGGCCTGGACCTGCCCGCCGACCCCGACCTGACCGGCGTACCGGAGGAGAGCGAGGCGGCCCTCGCCTGGGCGCTGCGCGAGGCGGTCACCAACGTCGTACGGCACAGCGGCGCCCGGCGCTGCGTGGTCGGGCTGCTCACCCGTCCGGCCCCGGACGGCCCGGTCCTCGAACTGTCCGTGGAGGACAACGGCTCCGGCGGCCCCGGCGGCGGTCCCGGCAACGGACTGACCGGCCTCGCCGAGCGCCTGGAGAAGGCCGGCGGCACGCTGGAGGCACACCGGGTCCGGGACGGATTCCGGCTGGTCGCCCGGGTGCCGGCCGGTGCGGACAGCGACGTAGGATCCCGGGCATGAGCCGCACGATCAAGGTCCTGCTGGCGGAGGACCAGGCGATGGTCCGCGAGGCCCTGGCCGCCCTGCTCGGCCTGGAGGAGGACATCGAGGTCGTCGCCCAGGTGGCGCGCGGCGACGAGGTCCTCGCCGCGGCCCGCGCCCACGCCGTGGACGTCGCCCTCCTGGACATCGAGATGCCGGGCATCACCGGCATCGAGGCGGCGGCCCTGCTGCACCGCGAACTCCCGGCGGTGAAGCTGGTCGTGCTCACCACCTTCGGCCGCCCCGGCTACCTGCGCAGCGCGATGGAGTCCGGCGCCGACGCCTTCCTGGTCAAGGACGCCCCGGCGGCTGAACTCGCCCAGGCGGTACGGACCGTGCTGGCCGGCGAGCGGGTCATCGACCCCACCCTGGCCGCCGCCGCCCTGGCCGACGGCGCCAACCCCCTCACCGACCGCGAGCGCGAGGTCCTGCGCACGGCCGCCGACGGCTCCACCAACGCGGAACTCGCCAGGACCCTCCACCTCTCCCAGGGCACGGTCCGCAACTACCTGTCCACGGCCATCCAGAAGCTCGCGGTCCGCAACAGAGCGGAGGCGGTGAGGGTGGCAAGGGAGAAAGGCTGGCTCTGAACGGGTCAGTTCAGCAACGCCCGCGCCGCCAACGCCTCTCCCCGGACACGCTCGGAAGCCCCTTCGTCCACAGTGGACACGACCTCCGCGTAAGCGTCCAGCTCCGCCGCCCCCGCCGCGAACTCCCCCCGCCGCACCAGCAACCGAGCCCGTTCGTACCGCAGCCGGGCCGAGTGCGACGGCAGCAGCAGCGCCAACTCCAGCGCCCACAGGGACACGTCGGACCGCTCGGGCCGTGTCGCCGCCCACGCCCGGACGTTGTTCAGGATCCGCTGCACCACATCGAGCGGGTCGGCCGGCGTCAGCATCGCCGGCTCCAGCGCGGCTCCCGTGGAGCCGGCCACCAGCAGCTCCGCGTCCGCCCCGGTCATCACCCGTCCCCCGTCGAACGGATCAGCGAGCACCAGTTCCTCGCCCGGCCCGCCCTCCGGCCCGAACCCGACGACGAAGTGCCCCGGCAGCGCGACCCCGTGGACCGGGGCCCCCGCCCGCCGCGCCACCTCGATCCACACCACCGACAGCAGGATCGGCAGCCCGCGCCGCCGTGCCAGCACCTGGTGGAGCAGGGACGACTCCAGCCGCCGGTAGTCGGCGGCCGCGCCGCGGAAGCCGAACCCGTCCCCGAGCAGCTCCCGCAGCGCCGCCGCCCAGGCGTGCGGCCCACCGGGCCGGAACGGCAGCCGTCCGGCCAGCCGGTCCAGCTCCAGCTGCGCCGCGTCGATGCCGGACTCGTCCAGACACCCGTCCGCCGCCGCGCCCACCAGCAGGCAGAGCGTGGCCAGATCGGGCCGCCCGGACCGGGCCTCCTCGGCGAAGCGGCTCCGCAGTTCGGCGGAGCGTCCGGACGGTGGGGGACAGGGGGAACGCATAGCTGGGTGGTGCCCTTTCACAGCGATCGGTTACCGGTCCGCTCAGGCGGTTTCCGGCGCACGGTAGTGGTGATAGGCGTGGTGCGCGGCGAAACCGGCCCGCGCGTACAGCGCCCGCGCCCCGGCGTTGTCCGCCTCGACCTGGAGCCAGGCCGCCGACGCTCCCTCGTCCAGCGCCCGCCGGGCCAGCGCCGCCAGCACCGCGGAGGCCAGCCCCCGGCGCCGCAGCGCCGGGTCCACCTCGACGGCCGCGAACCCGGCCCAGCGCCCGTCGACGACGCACCGCCCGATCGCCGCCGGAACGCCGCCGTCCGCGCCGGGCACCGACGCGAACCACACCGACGGCCCGCCGGAGAGCACCCGCAGCGCCACCTCGCTGACACCCTTGCGCTGGTAGCGGGCCAGCCAGCCCTCGTCCGCGGCGCGGGAGAGGACGACCTCCGCGCCCGCCTCCCGGTCGGCGAGCGGCGCCAGGTTCCCGGTCCACAGCTCGGCGGTGACCTCCCGGACCCAGCCGCGCCGCTCCAGCTCCGCGCAGAGCGCTTCCTGCGCGCCCTCGGCACCGGTGGCGGTCTGGACGTACGCGGGCAGCCCCCGCTCGGCGTACCAGTGCCGTACGGCGGTCAGCGCGTCGTCGAGCGGACGCCCCGGGTCGCCCAGCGGCAGCACGGAGTTGGCCCGCCGGGTGAATCCGGAGGCGGCCCGCAGCTCCCACTCGCCGAGCCGCTCGCTCTCCAGCGGCCGCCAGCCGCGCGAGGCGACACGCGCCAGTTCCGGGTAGCCGGCGGCCGGTCCGCGCCGACGGACCGGAGCGGAAGGGACGACCTTGCCCGCCACCAGTGCCGACTCGCCGATGCGGACGGTACCGTCCCTTCGTGTGATCACCAGCACACCGTCGTCCCAGGATGTGAGAACACCCACCGTGTCGGTGAACTTGCCCCCCGGCGCGCCGTCTCCCGTCAGGCGCCTGACGGAGACTCGTTTGCCCACGTCAGCAGGGGTGATACGGACCTTGAGTCGGCCGGCGCCAGAGATTTCCACGGGTCGGTTCACCCCTCCTGTTCGGATCATGCCCAGAACCGGAGATACTAGAGGCGGGCATCGACGACGCCGCGCTCCCGCGCGCCAGGCGGCGGAGCCTGAGGAGGCCCGCCAGCGCCCGTATCGAGGAGGAACGACAGCGTGACCTACGTCATCGCGCAGCCTTGTGTCGACGTCAAGGACAAGGCGTGTATCGAGGAGTGCCCGGTCGACTGCATCTACGAGGGCCAGCGGTCCTTGTACATCCACCCGGACGAATGCGTCGACTGCGGTGCCTGTGAGCCGGTCTGCCCGGTCGAGGCGATCTTCTACGAGGACGACACTCCCGAGGAGTGGAAGGACTACTACAAGGCGAACGTCGAGTTCTTCGACGAGCTCGGCTCGCCCGGCGGCGCCAGCAAGCTGGGGCTGATCGAGCGCGACCACCCGTTCGTCGCCGCCCTGCCGCCGCAGGCCGAGTGACGCCCTGAGCGACCAGCACACCCGCGCCGCCTCGGTCCCGTACGCCCCGGTCAGCCCGACCGCCGTACGGGGCCGGGGCGTTCGCCGTAGAAGGCGCCGAAGCCCCAGAAAGTGAGCCGTACCCCCGTGTCCGCACTCTCCGTCTCCGACCGACTTCCCGCCTTCCCCTGGGACAAGCTGGCGCCCTACAAGGCGACGGCCGCGGCCCATCCGGACGGCATCGTCGACCTCTCCGTCGGCACCCCCGTCGACCCGGTGCCCGACCTGGTCCAGAAGGCTCTGACCGACGCGGCGGACTCGCCGGGCTATCCGACCGTGTGGGGCACCCCGGAGCTGCGGGACGCGATCACGGGCTGGGCCGCGCGGCGCCTCGGCGCCCGCGAGCTGACGCACCACCACGTCCTGCCGATCGTCGGCTCCAAGGAACTCGTCGCCTGGCTCCCGACCCAGCTGGGCCTCGGTCCGGGCGACCGGGTGGCCTTCCCGCGGCTCGCCTACCCGACGTACGAGGTCGGCGCCCGGCTGGCCCGCGCCGAGTACGAGGCGTATGACGACCCGACCACGCTGGACCCGGCGGGCCTGAAGCTGCTCTGGCTCAACTCCCCGTCCAACCCCACCGGCGAGGTGCTGGCCAAGGACGAGCTGACCCGGATCGTCGCCTGGGCCCGCGAGCACGGCGTCCTCGTCGTCTCCGACGAGTGCTACCTGGAGCTGGGCTGGGAGGCCGACCCGGTCTCGGTCCTCCACCCGGACGTCAACGGCGGCTCCCTCGACGGCCTGGTCGCCGTCCACTCGCTCTCCAAGCGCTCCAACCTCGCCGGGTACCGCGCGGCCTTCCTCGTCGGCGACCCGGCGGTCCTCGGCCCGCTCCTGGAGATCCGCAAGCACGGCGGCATGATGGCCTCGGCGCCGACCCAGGCGGCCGTGGTGGCGGCCCTCGGCGACGACGAGCACGTCCGCCTCCAGCGCGAGCGCTACGCCGCCCGCCGCACGGCGCTGCGCCGGGCACTCCTCGGCCACGGCTTCCGCATCGAGCACAGCGAGGCCAGCCTCTACCTCTGGGCCACCCGCGAGGAGTCCTGCTGGGACACCGTCGCCCACCTGGCGGAGCTGGGCATCCTGGTGGCTCCCGGCGACTTCTACGGCCCCGCGGGCGACCGGTTCGTCCGGGTGGCCCTGACGGCGACGGACGACCGCGTCCGCGCGGCGGTCGAGCGGCTCGCCTAGCCGCGTACGGTCCTGCACACGGAAGAGGCGGGGCCCGGGTGGTGAACCCGGGCCCCGCCTCTTCCGTACGTCCCGAGGAGGCTCGTACGCCTTTCGAGGAGATCAGCCCAGCGGCAGACCGTTCACCGGCAGGGTGCCCGTGGCGGGCAGGCCCTTGCCCACGGACTCGGCCGGCAGGGTGCGGGCCGTCTCGCCGACGAGGTCCCCGGCGGAGCCGGCCGTGTCCCCGGCGGCCTTCTGCGCGGCGGGCGTGGCCTTCTTGACGACCGCGCCGCCGGTCTTGCCCGCGGCCGGGACGGCCTTCTTCACGGCCTTGCTGCCGGTGTCGCCCGCGGTCTCGGTGACGTTCTGGGCGGCGGCGTCCACGGTGTTGCCGACGTTCGCCCCGTCCAGAGCGGTCAGGCCGCCGAGGTTGGGGGTGGCCGGAAGCTCCGGGGCCGCGCTGGCGGAGCCGGCCGCACCGACCCCGGCAGCCGCTCCCGCAGCGACGAGCAGCGCGGCACGGGCGATCCGGCGGGTCAGGGGGAGGGACATGATGCTCCTTCGACGGGAAAGTCAACGGTGAGATCTGCGCCCGGGTCCGGCGTGTGGACGGCCGGGCTCGGACGCAGTGACTACCGCTCGAAGGCCGCGAAGGTTGCGGCGCCACAATGCAAAGAGTTGGCAATGCGTCGCATTATCGGGTGCGCAGAAAAACGGGCAAAAGGCTCCGGTCGGAAAGTCTGCTGAATCCTTACGGCCCTGTGGTCACAAGGGATTCGGCATTGTTCCGGGCGGTATCGGGGGAGGGGTCGGGCCGCGCCGCGCGGGTAACGCGTACGGGTGAGGACTCGTACTACCGCTCGGTGGTGATGCGCACCGTTCCGGTGCCCCGTTCGGCACCCCGGTCACCGGCCGGTTCCGCCGGCAGCCACCGGCCGCCGGTCGTGTCGGCGGTCCAGGAACGGCCCGCGTGGACCACCCGTTCGATGTGCAGCGCCGAGGCGTTGGCCACCGCCCAGTGCGCCAGCTGCCAGCCGCGCCACCGCGCCCGCTGCCCGGTGGCCGCGCCGGCGCCCGCGGGCTCGGTGACGTTCTGGGC
>NZ_JAVRHI010000486.1:0-38212 GCF_034105845.1 Streptomyces sp. CRN 30
GGCGCCGCCCCGGCCCGCCGGGCGTCCCCGGTCACCGCCGCGGGCCGGCCGCGCACGTGGCGGGTACGGCGCAGCAGCCGGGTGACGGCGAGGAGGGCGAGCACGGCCAGCACCGTCGTGACGACCAGGTGCTCGGCCCGCGGGTGCAGCAGGCCGACGGAGTGGGGCAGCAGATCCATGCCCGTGCCCTACCCGCCGGGAGGCGCGGGGCACCGCGCTCACGCACCGGAATGCGCCGTCGGCGGCCACCCGCTACCGGGTGGGCTCCACCGGCTGCCGGTCCGCGTCCCGCCCGACGCGGCGGCGGATCCCGAACCAGCCGCCGACCAGCAGGACGGCGATCACCGGGATCAGCAGGAGGGTCCGGCGACCGACGTCGGGGTCGTTCCACATCAGGCCCAGCACGGCCAGCAGGAAGGCGATCGTGACGAGCTCCGTGACCGGGCTGCCGAGGAGCCGGAACGACGGCCGCTCGACCTGGCCCGCCCGGGCCCGGCGGACGAAGACCAGGTGGCAGATCATGATGATGACCCAGGTGCTGATGATGCCGAGGGAGGCCACGTTGAGGACGATCTCGAAGGCCTGGGACGGCACCAGGAAGTTGAGCCCCACACCGAGCACGCACACGCCGCAGGTCAGCAGGATGCCGCCGTACGGGACCTGGCTGCGGTTCATCCGCGCGGTGAACTTCGGCGCGGAGCCCGCCATGGCCATGGAGCGCAGGATGCGGCCGGTGGAGTAGAGGCCGGAGTTCAGCGAGGACATCGCCGCGGTGAGGACGACCAGGTTCATCACGTCGCCCGCCGCCGGGACGCCGATGCCGGACAGGACGGTCACGAAGGGGCTCTCGTCCGCCGAGTACGCCGAGCCCGGCAGCAGCAGGGCCAGCAGGGCGACCGAGCCGACGTAGAACAGGCCGACGCGCCACATGATCGAGTTCACTGCGCGCGGGACGACCTTCTCCGGCTCGGCGGTCTCGCCCGCGGTGACGCCGACGAGCTCCAGGGCGGCGTACGCGAAGATCACGCCCTGCATGACGATGACGACGGGCATGACGCCGTGCGGGAGGAAGCCGCCGTTGTCCGTGATCACGCTCAGGCCGGGCGTCCGCCCGCCGACGTCCTGCCGGGTGGCCAGCAGGAAGATGCCGACCAGCATGAAGGCGACCAGCGTGACCACCTTGACGATGGCGAACCAGAACTCCATCTCGCCGAAGATCTTCACCGAGACCAGGTTGATCACCAGGACCACGGCGAGGGCGATCAGCGCCAGCACCCACTGGGGGATGTCGGTGAAGAAGCTCCAGTAGTGCGTGTAGAGCGCGATCGCGGTGATGTCCGCGATACCGGTCGTGGACCAGTTGAGGAAGTACATCCACCCGGCGACGTACGCGCCCTTCTCGCCGAGGAACTCACGCGCGTACGACACGAAGGAACCGGAGGAGGGGCGGTAGAGGACCAGCTCGCCGAGGGCCCGGACGACGAAGAAGGCGAAGACTCCGCAGACCAGGTAGGCGAGGGCGAGCGCGGGGCCCGCGCTGTTCAGGCGCCCGCCGGCGCCCAGGAAGAGGCCGGTGCCGATCGCTCCCCCGATGGCGATCATGTTGATGTGGCGGGCCTTGAGGTCCTTGCTGTAACCGGCGTCGCCCGCGTCCACGGGCCTGGAGGCCGCGTCGGTACGGGAGCGGTCCGGTGCCGTGGAGACGGCGTCCTTGCTCACGGGTGGCTCTATTCTCTGGTGCGCGTCGGTGCTCCCGGGGCGGGTCACGCCCGGGTGTTCCGTTGTGCCTGGTCCGCGCGCCCGCGTGAGGGCGCGCGGACCAACGGTCCACCCTCCCCCGCCGGCCTCCCACGCGCGGTAACGGATCTCACAGAGCGGTGCATCTCACATGGTCAGCACGGGTGCGGGCCATGGTCACCGGCCGTGCCGCACGGGTTTCACACCATTGGTGGGACAGCGATACTGCAGTACATGACGACCCAGGCCGAGGAGCCCACCCTCACCGTCGACGAACTGGCCGCGCGGGCGGGTGTCACGGTGCGCACGGTCCGCTTCTACAGCACCCGCGGGCTGCTGCCGCCGCCGGTGATAGGCCCGCGCCGGGTGGGGCACTACGGCCGGGAGCACCTGGCCCGCCTCGAACTGATCGACGCGCTGCAGCGGCAGGGCATGACGCTGGCGGCCGTGGAGCGCTACCTGCGGCGGCTGCCGCCGGACCCGAGCGCCCACGACCTCGCCATCCACCGCGCGGTGGTGGCCTCCTGGGCGCCGGAGACCGTGGAGACCGTGGAGCGGCGCGAGCTGGAGCGGCTGGCGGGCCGGGCGCTGGGCGCCGAGGACCTGGCGCGGCTGGAGGCGATGGGCGTGGTCACGCCCGGGCCGCCGGCCGGGGAGGACGCCGCGGACGACGGCCGGGACGGCTCCCCGGACGGCTCCTTCCGGGTCGACACCGGGCTGCTCCGCCTGGGCGTGCAGCTCCTCGACGTCCCGCTGTCGCAGGAGACGGTCATGGCGGCCCGCACCGTGCTCCTGGACCACTCCCGCGCGGCGGCGCACGCCCTGTCGCGGCTGCTGCGCGACGCCGTGGCCGAGCGTGACCCGCAGGCGGTGCGGTCGCTCTCGGCCGACATGCAGCCGCTGGTCGTCGAGGCGCTGCTGACGACCTTCCAGCGCTCGCTCAGGGAGGAGCTCCGGGAGTGGCTGAAGGAGTCCTAGGACGGTGCGTGCGGGGGCTCACCCGTGGAGCGGGCCGCCCGTCACGCTGAGCGTCTGACCGGTCAGGGAGCCGCTGCCCTCGTCGACCACGTACAGCAGCGTCGACATCAGGCCGGCGGGGTCCGGCCCGTCCGCCGTGACATCCGGCGGGCCGCCGGCGATGGCGTTGACCGTGATGCCGTACGGGCCGAGGGCCGAGGCCAGCACCCGGGTGAAGCCGATCAGGGCCGCCTTGGAGGTGACGTACGGGACCATCGTCGGCGGGGCGGTCAGGGCGGCCGACGAGGCGACGTTCACGATGCGGCCCCAGCCCGCCGCCTTCAGGTGCGGCAGGACGGCGCGGGTCAGCAGGTACGGCGCCTCCACGTTGACCCGCATGACGTGGCGCCACTCCTCCACGCTGACGTCCTCGAACTCCGCGACGGGTACCGTCTCCGCGTTGTTGACCAGCACGTGCAGCGTGCCGAACCGGTCGATGACCTGTTCCAGCGCCTGGTGTATCTGCTGCTCGTCGGTGATGTCGGCGGTCAGCTCCACGTAGTCGAGTATCTTCCCGGCCGTCTCCGGCTGGGGGCCGATGTCCAGTCCGGCGACCCGGTAGCCGCGTTTCGCGAGGGCGACGGCGAACTGCTGCCCGAGGCCCTGTGCCGCTCCGGTCACCAGGGCGGTGCGCGTCTCCATGGGCGGCAGTCTTGGTGACCGCCGGGCCCCCGGCAAGAGCGCGTTCCCGGCCTGGGAACGCGCTCTCGCCAGGGGCGCGGGTGGGGTGGATCAGCGGCTGTCGCTGAAGACCTCGCCCCGCTCGGCCTTCTCCACCAGCAGCGCGGGCGGCTGGAAACGGTCCCCGTAGCGCTCGGCGAGCTCCCGCGCGCGGGCCACGAACCCGGGCAGCCCGCCCTCGTAGCCGTTGATGTACTGCAGCACGCCACCGGTCCAGCCGGGGAAGCCGATGCCGAGGATCGAGCCGATGTTGGCGTCGGCGACGGAGGTCAGCACGCCCTCCTGAAGCAGCCGGACGGTGTCCAGCGCCTCGGAGAACAGCATCCGCTCCTGCATGTCCGCGAAGGGGATCCGCTTGCCGGGCTCGGTGAAGTGCTCGCGCAGGCCGGGCCAGAGCTGCCCGCGCCGGCCGTCCTCGCCGTACTCGTAGAAGCCGGCGCCGCCGCTGCGGCCGGTGCGGCCGAACTCGTCCACCATGCGGTCGACGACCGCGTCGGCGGGGTGCTCGGTCCAGGTGCCGCCGGCCTCCTCGACGGCCCGCCGCGTCTCCTTGCGGATCTTGCGGGGCAGGGTCAGGGTCAGCTCGTCCATCAGGGACAGCACCTTGGCCGGGTAACCCGCCTGACCGGCCGCCTGTTCGACGGAGGCGGGCTCGATGCCCTCGCCGACCATGGCGACGCCCTCGTTGATGAAGTGGCCGATCACCCGGGAGGTGAAGAAGCCGCGGGAGTCATTGACGACGATCGGGGTCTTGTTGATCTGCCGGACGAGGTCGAAGGCGCGGGCGAGGGCCTCGTCGCCGGTCCTGCGCCCCTTGATGATCTCGACCAGCGGCATCCTGTCGACGGGCGAGAAGAAGTGCAGCCCGATGAAGTCGGCCTGTCGCTCCACGCCCTCGGCGAGCTCGCCGATGGGCAGGGTGGAGGTGTTGGAGCAGAGCAGCGCGTCCGGGGCGACGACGTTCTCGATCTCCTGGAACACCTTGTGCTTGAGCGTCGCGTCCTCGTACACCGCCTCGATCACGGCGTCGCAGCCCGCGAGGTCGGCGACCTCGCCGGTGGGCGTGATGCGGGCGAGCAGCGCGTCGGCCTTCTCCTGCGTCGTACGGCCCTTGCCGACGGCCTTGGCGCACAGCTTCTCGGAGTACCCCTTGCCCTTGAGCGCGGCCTCCAGCGACACGTCCTTCAGGACGACCTCGATGCCCGCGCGGGCGCACGCGTAGGCGATGCCCGCGCCCATCATCCCGGCACCGAGGACGGCCGCCCTGCGGACCTTGCGGGGGGCGACGCCCGCGGGCCGGCTGGCGCCCGCGTTGACGGCCTGGAGGTCGAAGAAGAACGCCTGGATCATGTTCTTCGCGGTCTGCCCGGTGACCAGCTCGGTGAAGTAGCGGGCCTCGACGGTCTGCGCCGTCGCGAAGTCGACCTGGGAGCCCTCGACGGCGGCCGCGAGGATGGCGCGGGGCGCCGGGTAGGGGGCGCCGTTCAGCTGCTTGCGGAGGGTGGCCGGGAAGGCGGGCAGGTTCGCCGCGAACTTCGGGCTGGCGGGGGTGCCGCCGGGGATCCGGTAGCCGGGCACGTCCCAGGGCTGCTGCGACTCGGGGTGCGCGTCGATGAACGCGTGCGCCTTGGCGAGCATCTCCTCGGGGGTGGCCGCGAGTTCGTGGACGAGACCGTTCTCCAGGGCCCGCGCCGGGCTGTACTGGGTGCCCTGAAGCAGCACCTTGAGCAGCGCGTCGGCGATGCCCATGAGGCGGACGGTGCGGGTCACGCCGCCGCCGGCCGGGAGCAGGCCGAGGGTGACCTCGGGCAGGCCGATCTTCGAGCCGGGCGCGTCGAGGGCGACGCGGTGGTGGGCGGCGAGGGCGATCTCGTACCCGCCGCCGAGGGCCGCGCCGTTGATCGCCGCGACGACCGGCCTGCCGAGCGTCTCGATGCGGCGCAGGGCGTCCTTGATGCGCATGCCGGCCTCGAAGGCGTCCCGGGCGTTCTCCGGGCCGACCCTGATCATGTCCTTGAGGTCGCCGCCCGCGAAGAACGTCTTCTTGGCGGAGGTGTAGACGATCCCGCGAATCGTGTCCTTCTCGGCCTCCGCACGGTCGGCGACCGCCTCGAGGGAGGCGCGGAAGGCCTGGTTCATGGTGTTGGCGGACTGGTCCGGGTCGTCGAGGACGAGGGTGACGACGCCGGTGTCGTCCTGTTCCCAGCGGATGGTGGTGGGCTCGGTCATGACGTGGGTCTCCGGTCTGGTGGGAGGTCTCGTGGTCCGCGCGTGCTCCGCCGGTGACTACAGGCGCTCGACGATCGTGGCGATGCCCATGCCGCCGCCCACACAGAGCGTGGCCAGCCCGTACCGCTTGTCCTGACGCTCGAGTTCGTCGACGAGCGTGCCCAGGATCATGGCCCCGGTCGCGCCGAGGGGGTGCCCGAGCGCGATGGCGCCGCCGTTGACGTTGACCTTGTCCAGGGAGATGCCCATGTCCTTGACGAAGCGGAGCACGACCGCCGCGAAGGCCTCGTTGATCTCGACGAGGTCGATGTCCTCGATGGTCAGCCCGGCCTTGGCGAGGGCCTTTCGGGTGGCGGGCGCGGGGCCGGTGAGCATGATGGTGGGCTCGGAGCCGGAGACGGCCGCGGAGACGATCCGCGCGCGCGGGGTGAGGCCGTAGCGCTCGCCGACCTCCCCCGAGCCGATGGCGACGAGGGCCGCGCCGTCCACGATGCCCGAGGAGTTGCCCGCGTGGTGGACGTGGTCGATCTCCTCGACCCAGTGGTACTTCTGCAGCGCCACGGCGTCGAAGCCCGCGAGGTCGCCGATGTCGGCGAAGGAGGGCTTGAGCCTGGCGAGGGAGTCGGCGGTGGTGCCGGGCCGCAGGTGCTCGTCGTGGTCGAGGACGACGAGCCCGGCGCGGTCCACGACCGGGACGACGGACCGCTCGAACCGGCCGTCCTTCCAGGCGGCGGCCGCCCGCTCCTGGGAGAGCGCCGCGTACTCGTCGACGTCGCGCCGCGAGAAGCCCTCGATCGTGGCGATGAGGTCGGCGCCGATGCCCTGCGGCACGAAGTTGGTGGCCAGGTTGGTCATCGGGTCGGCGAACCAGGCGCCGCCGTCGGAGGCCATCGGCACCCGCGACATCGACTCGACGCCGCCCGCGAGCACCAGGTCCTCCCACCCGGAACGGACCTTCGCGGCGGCCATGTTGACGGCTTCGAGACCCGAGGCACAGAAGCGGTTCTCCTGCACCCCGGCGACCGTGTCGGGCAGTCCGGCGGCGATCGCGGCGATCCGGGCGATGTCGGAGCCCTGGTCGCCGACCGGTCCCACGACACCGAGCACGATGTCGTCGACCGCGGCCGGATCCAGGTCCGGGAGGCGGCGGCGGACCTCGTGGATCAGTCCGGTCACCAGGTCGATGGGCTTGGTGCCGTGCAGGGCACCGTTCGCCTTGCCGCGCCCGCGCGGGGTGCGGATCGCGTCGTACACGTACGCTTCGGTGCTCACGAGTGGGGCCTTTCGGGTGGCGGGAGGGTGGTGGGGGTTCGACGGCCGTCCTGGGACAGGCCGGGTATGCCCCAGTCGCGGGCCACGTCCGCGGCGCCGTCGCCCGGCCGGGCGGGCCCGCCGCGCACGGAGGTGGGGGTGGCGGAGAAGCGGGGTGCGGGGGCGGGCTGGACGGTGCCGCCCGCCTCGGTGAAGGTGCCGCGCGCGGCGAGGTGCGGGTGGTGCGGTGCCTCGCGCAGCGACAGCACGGGCGCCACGCACGCGTCGGAGCCCTCGAAGCGGGCCGTCCACTCCTCGCGCGTACGGGTCCGGAAGCGGGCGGCGACCGTCTCGCGGAGCTCGTCCCAACGACCGGTGTCCCAGCGGTCCGGTGCCTCGTCCCCGAGGCCGAGCAGCTCGGCGAACTCGTCGTGGAACCGCTGCTCCAGGGCGCCCACCGCCATGTAGTGCCCGTCGGCGGTCTCGTACGTGCCGTAGAAGGGGCAGCCTCCGTCGAGGAGGTTGGCGCCGCGCCGGTCCTGCCAGCCGCCCGCGGCGAGCATGCCGTGGATCATGGTGGACAGGTGCGCGGCACCGTCCACGATCGCCGCGTCCACGACCTGCCCGGTGCCGGTCGCGCGCGCGTGGTGCAGGGCGGCGAGGACGCCGACGACGAGGTAGAGCGAGCCGCCCGCGTAGTCGCCGAGGAGGTTGGCCGGGACGGCGGGCGGACCCGCGGGGTCCCCGATCATGCCGAGGACACCGGTCGGCGCCAGGTAGGCGATGTCGTGCCCGGCGCGCGCGGCGAGCGGGCCCCGCTGGCCCCAGCCGGTCATGCGGCCGTAGACGAGCCGGGGGTTGCGGGCGTGGCAGGCGTCGGGGCCGATGCCGAGGCGTTCGGCGACGCCGGGGCGGTAGCCCTCGACGAGGACGTCCGCGCGGGCGGCGAGGTCGAGGACCGTGCCGGGGCCCGTCTCGGCCTTGAGGTCGACGACCACCGAGCGTTTGCCCCGGTTGGTGAGGTCGTGGGCGGGGTCGACGGCGAGGTCCGTACCGCCGGGCCGGTCCACCCGCACCACGTCGGCGCCGAGGTCGGCGAGGAGCATCGCCGCGAACGGTCCGGGGCCGAGGCCGGCCAGCTCGACCACCCGCACACCGGCCAGCGGGCCGTGCCGGGGCGTCTCCGCCGCTGCCATCGCACCCCCTGCGGTGTGACACTGCCGATGTAACACCGACGATGTTAAGAACGCGGCGCACCGGACACAAGACCTCGGCGAGCAAGCGCTCAGGCACGGTACCCCGGTGGCGGGAGGGCCGGTCCGGGGCGCGCCCGTGGCCGGCCCCGGGGTCACCGCCGGCTCCCTCCCGCACGTACGGCCCGTGGTGCACGCTAGTGCCGTGACCGGAAAGGTTCACCGGCAGCGGCACGGCGGCGAGGGACGAGGAGTGGGAGTGTCATGAGCGTGGACGACAGGACGGAACGCCCGTACGACATCGTGCTGTTCGGTGCCTCCGGGTTCGTCGGCCGGCTCACGGCGGAGTACCTCGCCGCGCACGCGCCCGAGGGCCTGCGGTGGGCGGTCGCGGGCCGCGACGAGCGGAAGCTGGAGCGGCTCCGCGAGCGGCTGCCCGGCGGCGAGGGCGTCGGCGTGCTCCCGGCGGACGCCGCCGATCCCGTGTCGGTCCGCGCGCTCGCCCGGCGCACCCGCGTGCTGGCCACGACGGTCGGCCCGTACGTGACGTACGGCGCGGAACTGGTCGCCGCCTGCGCCGACGCCGGTACCGACTACCTGGACCTCAGCGGCGAGCCGGAGTTCGTGGACCTGACGTACGTACGGCACGACACGCGCGCGCGGGAGACCGGCGCCCGGCTGGTGCACGCCTGCGGCTTCGACTCCGTCCCGCACGACCTGGGGGCGTACTTCACGGTGCGGCAGCTGCCGGAGGGGGTGCCGATCACCGTGGACGGGTTCGTGCGGGTCGGCGGGACGGTCTCGGGCGGTACGTTCGCCTCCGCGCTCAACCAGTTCTCGCGCGGGCGGCGGCTGCTGGCCGCGGCGCGGGACCGGCGGCGGCACGAGCCGCGGACGCCGGGCCGGCGGGTCCGCTCGACGCCGGGCGCGCCGCGCTTCGCACCGGAGGTAGGCGCGTGGGCACTGCCGCTGCCCACCATCGACGGGCAGGTGGTGGAACGGTCGGCGCGGGCGCTCGAGCGGTACGGGCCGGACTTCCGCTACCGCCACTACGCGGCCGTCGAGAGCCTGCCGTACGCCGTGGGCGGCGTCGCCGCGGTGGGCGCGCTGGTCGCGGCGGCACAGGTGCCGCCCGTGCGCGGCCGGCTGTCGGCGGCACTGGCTCCCGGTACGGGGCCGGGCGAGCGGCGGCGGGCGAGGAGCTGGTTCTCGGTGCGGTTCGTGGGCGAGGGCGACGGGCGGCGCGTGTTCACCGAGGTCGCGGGCGGTGATCCGGGGTACGGCGAGAGCGCGAAGATGCTCGCCGAGTCCGCGCTGTGCCTGGCCCTGGACGACCTTCCGCACACGGCGGGACAGGTCACGACGGCGGTCGCGATGGGCGACGTGCTGACCGGGCGGCTGCGCGCGGCGGGCATCACCTTCCGGGTGGCCGCCTCCCGGTGAGGCACCGCGGGGGCACCCTGGCCGGGTCGTCGACGACGACGGGCCCTACTGCGCCCAGCCGCTGACCGTGTAGATCATCCCGGCGACCCAGGCGAGGCCGGCGAGCATGGCGAGGAGCAGTCCGGCCGTCACGGCGCGCCCGGCGTGGTGGACGGTGCCGGCGGCGGGCTTCGGGGCGTGGTGTGTCGTCATGGGACTCAGGGTGCCCACCGGAGCGCCGTACTCACATCCGTACACATACTCAGACCGGATACTCACCCCGCGTACCGCAACCGCGCACACCGACAACACCCGCCCCGCACCTCACCGTTGAACCTCCGCGAGCGCCCGCCGGCACAGCGCGTCCGCACGGCGGGTGGACTCCGGGAGCCGGTAACGGGGGGTGAGCGCGAGGGTGTGGGCGCACGCGTTGCCGAGGGCCGTCCGGTGGCCGACCGACACGAACACCGGCTTGACGCCGTCCCGGGTGCGCAGGGCCCGGCCCACCTCCTCGGTCCCCGCGAGGAGCGGGGACGTGCTCCCGCGCGCGGGGGCGGGATCGTCGTGGGTGAAGGTGAACGGGTTCTTGGCGACCCCGATCGTGGGGAGGCCGGTGAGGACGCCGAGGTGCCCTGCGAGGCCGAAGCGGCGCGGGTGGGCGAGCCCGTACCCGTCGCACACGACGAGTCCCGGCGCGCACGGCAACGCCTCCAGGGCGGCCAGCACGGTGGGGATCTCCCGGAAGGCCAGCAGCCCGGGCACGTACGGGAAGGAGATGCGGCCGACGGCGGTGGCCTCGGCGACCGTGTCCAGGGTCGCCGCGTCCAGGACCACGGCCGCCGCCGCGACCAGGTCGCGGGCGTCGTCGTAGGCGACGTCCACACCGGTCACGTACCCGGCGCCCGGGGCCGGTCCGGTCTCGTCGAGTATCACCTCGCCGCGCAGCTCGTCCTGCACGGCCCGGGCCTCTTCCTCGGTCGCGGGCCAGCCCGCGGGGATGCGCACGGTCGTCATGGTGGTGCCGAGCCTACGGTCCCCGGGGCCGGGCGCCCGCGCGCGGGGCCCGCACTACTTGCCGAGGGCCTTCTGCAGATCACCCTTGTTCATGTCCGACCGGCCGCGGATGTTGCGGCGCTTGGCCTCCTCGTACAACTGGTCGTACGTCGGTCCCTGGGAGCCCTTGCCCGAGCGCTGTCCCCCGCGCTTCCCGGAGGACATGTCCTGGGTGGAGGTGCGGCTCGCCGTCTTCGACTCGCCGGACCTGGCCCGTTCCTTGTTGACGGTCCGGGCGGCGATCTCCTCGGCGCGCCGCTCGCTCTCGCCCCGGTCCCGGGCGCTCTCCCTGATGTGCTCGTACTGGCGTTCCCGCTTGGGGCTCGACCCGCGTGGCATGATCGCTCCTTTCCTTCTGCGAAGCCGGGTACCCGCTTCCGGGCGATCCCACGTCCCTTGCACGACGACCTTCGACGACCTTGCGTCCGCCGCCGTGGCCCGGCTTGCGCGGGCGGTGCGGCCGATACCCACCGTGCGCCCCGTATGCCCCGTACGACCCGGTGTTTCCGCCGTTCTCCCGGTGCGCGGCGTCGGTCCGCCTCCCCGCCCGCGGCCAGTTGGCCGGAGGCGGGAACCACGGGCGGCGTGCGGGTGTCCTCAGGGGTGTCCCGGCAGCGGGGAACGTGAAATGGATCGCCACAGTGAATGGATTCGGTGACAGAGGTCACTCACATCCCAGGTGCACGGAGTGAGTCATTCCCACGTCTCTCCAGGTGCCCGGTCCCGTACCCGGAGTCCGTCCAGCCGTCACGAGGGAGCAAGGCGTTGTCCACCGTCATCGAGCAGCCCGTTGAGGCCCGCCTCGTCGCCGCCGCGCCGCGGATGCCGAGCATTCCCGCCACGCTCCACTACGACCGGCGCGACCCCTTCGCCGTCCGGATGACCTTCCCGGCCCCGGCCACGCTGGAGGGCGTGGAGGTCTGCTGGACGTTCGCCCGTGACCTGTTCGTGGACGGCATGGAGGAGGAGGCCGGGCACGGCGACGTACGGGTGCGGCCGTACGGGTACGAACGCCTGGTCGTGGAGTTCCACGCCCCCGAGGGCACCGCCGTGGTGCACGTCCGCTCCGAGGACGTGCGGCGCTTCCTGGACCGTACGACCGAGGAGGTGCCGCTCGGTCACGAGCACCTCCAGGTCGACCTCGACCACGATCTCGCGGAACTGATGCGGGACGCCGCCTGAGCGACGGCACCCGCGCCGCGTTAATCCGTTGACAGGCCGCCCGGCACCTTCGTACGGTTCTGGCGGTCCTGTTGCCGTCGATTGGAGAAGGACGTTGCTCGTCTGAGGTCCTGAGACACCGCGTGAACACACCGTCGTGTGTGTGCGCAGCGTGCGACCTCGGCGTACGAGCCGTCCTCCGGCGCGGGGCCCGATCCCCGGACCTCCTCTTCCTCCGGTCCGTCCAGGCCCCCTCCCCCGCTCGCTCCCGCCCCGCCCGCGGTGTCTCTCACGCGTCTCCCCTGACCGCACCCAGCAACCGTGAGGCCACCTTGTCAGCTTCCATCACCTGCACCTCCCTCTCCTTCGCCTGGCCCGACGGCACCCCCGTCTTCGACGACCTGCAGATCGCGTTCGGCCCCGGGCGGACCGGACTCGTCGGCGTCAACGGCTCGGGCAAGTCGACCCTGCTGAAACTGATCGCCGGGGAGATCGTCCCGGCCGGCGGGACGGTCCGCGTGGCCGGCGAGGTCGGCTACCTCCCGCAGAACGTCACGCTCGACACCGGTCTCCGCGTCGACCGGGCGCTCGGCATCGACGGCGTCCGCGCCGCGCTGCACGCCATCGAGGCGGGCGACGTGGCCGAGGAGCACTTCACGGCCGTCGGCGACGACTGGGACGTCGAGGAGCGCGCCCGCGCCACCCTCGGCGAGCTCGGGCTCGGCCACATCGACCTGGACCGGACCATCGGCGAGGTGTCCGGTGGCGAGTCCGTGCTCCTGCGGCTGGCCGCGCTGCTGCTGCGCCGCCCGGACGTCCTCCTGCTCGACGAGCCGACCAACAACCTCGACCTGTACGCGCGCCGCCGGCTGTACGAGGCCGTCACCTCCTGGTCCGGGGTGATGATCGTGGTCAGCCACGACCGCGAACTCCTCGACCGGGTCGACCAGATCGCCGACCTGCGCGGCGGGGAGGTCACCTGGTACGGCGGCAACTACTCCGCGTACGAGGAGGCCCTCGCCACCGAGCAGGAGGCGGCCGAGCGGATGGTGCGCGTCGCCGAGGCCGACGTGAAGAAGCAGAAGCGCGAACTGGTCGACGCCCAGGTGAAGATCGCCCGCCGCCGGAAGTACGGGCAGAAGATGTTCGAGCAGAAGCGCGAACCGAAGATCGTGATGGGGGCGCGCAAACGCGCGGCCCAGGAGTCCGCGGGCAAGCACCGCATCATGCACGAGGAGCGGCTCTCGGAGGCCAGGGAGCGCCTCGACGAGGCGGTGGAGGCCGTGCGGGACGACGACGAGATCCGCGTCGACCTGCCGTACACGGCGGTGCCGCCGGGCCGGAACGTCCTCACGATCCAGAACCTGGAGCTGCGGTACGGCGCCAGGGTCGGCGGCGTCCTCGATCTGCGCGGACCGGAGCGGATCGCGCTGCTGGGGCGCAACGGCGCGGGCAAGACGACGCTGCTGCGCACGATCGCGGGCGAACTGGAACCCGTGGCGGGCGAGGTGACGGCGCACGTGCCGCTGCGCTTCCTGCCGCAACGGCTCGACGTGCTGGACGACGGGCTGACGGTCGCGGAGAACGTGGCCCGGTTCGCGCCGGGCGCCACCCGGAACCGGGTGCGGGCGCGCCTGGCCCGCTTCCTGTTCAAGGGAGCACGGGCCGACCAGCCGGCCGGGACGCTCTCCGGCGGGGAACGCTTCCGGGCGGCGCTGGCCGCGCTGATGCTGGCCGAGCCCGCGCCGCAGCTGCTCATGCTCGACGAGCCGACGAACAACCTCGACATGGCGAGCGTGCGGCAGCTCACCACGGCCCTGGAGTCGTACGAGGGGGCGCTGCTCGTGTCCAGTCACGACCTGCCGTTCCTGGACTCCATCGGCATCACCCGGCGGCTGCTGCTGGAGGACGGGGAGCTGAGGGAAATCACGACAGAGGCTGTCGGGTAACCCTCCTAGCGTCGGCGGCATGAGCCACGGCGACACCCACGACAGTCACACCGGACCGACCGGTCCCACCGGTCACATCCTCATCACCGGAGCCCGGGAGAACAACCTCAAGGACGTCACCCTCCGCATCCCGAAAGGCCGGCTGACCGTGTTCACCGGCCTGTCGGGATCGGGGAAGTCCTCGATCGTGTTCGACACGATCGCGGTCGAGTCGCAGCGCCAGCTGAACGAGACCTTCACCTGGTTCCTCCGCAACCGGCTGCCCAAGTACGAGCGGCCGCGCGCGGAGGCCATCGAGGAGCTCTCCCCGGCCATCGTCGTCGACCAGCGGCCGGTCGGGGGCCACTCCCGGTCCACGGTCGGCACGATGACGGACGTCTACTCGGTGATCCGGGTGCTGTTCTCCCGGCACGGCACGCCCAGCGCGGGTGACGCGACCGCGTACTCGTTCAACGACCCGTCCGGGATGTGCCCGGAGTGCGACGGGCTGGGACGCACGGTGCAGCCCGCCTGGGACCGCATCCTCGACGAGGGGAGGTCCCTGGCGGGCGGCGCGGTCGTGTTCCCGCCGTTCGCGCCGGGCACCTGGCAGGGGCAGGCCTACACCAATACCCGCGACCTGGACACGGACAAGCCGGTACGGGAGTTCACCGCACGGGAGCGCGCGTTCCTGATGCGGGGCGCCCCCGGCAGCAAGGTGGAGCTCAGGAACGCGGACGGGGTGTGGAGCAGCGACTACGAGGGGCTCGCCGACCGCTTCGAGCGGCTCTACGTCAAGCGGGACCTGTCCGGCATGAGCCAGAAGACGCGCGACCTCGCACAGCGCTTCCTCACCGAGGACACCTGCCCGGTCTGCCGGGGCGCCCGGCTGAACGCGGCCGCCCTCGCCACCCGGGTGGGCGGCCTCTCCATCGCCGACTGCACGCGCATGCAGGTCAGCGACCTGATCGGAGTGCTCAGGGAGATAGCCGACCCGGTGGCCGCCCCGATCGCGTCGGCCGCCGTCACCGCCCTGGAGCGGATCGACGCCATCGGTCTCGGCTACCTGAGCCTGGACCGGGAGACGTCCACGCTGTCCGGCGGGGAGGGACAGCGGCTGAAGACCGTACGGCACCTCGGGTCCAGCCTGACCGGGATGACGTACGTCTTCGACGAGCCGAGCGTCGGGCTGCACCCGCGGGACGTGGGGCGCCTCGGTGACCTGCTGCTGCGACTGCGGGACAAGGGGAACACCGTGCTGGTGGTCGAGCACGACCCGGACGTCATCGCGCTCGCCGACCACGTCGTCGACATGGGGCCGGGCGCGGGCGCCGACGGCGGGCAGGTGGTCTTCGAGGGCACCCCGGCCGCGCTCGCGGCGGCCGACACCCCGACCGGGCGGTGCCTGCGACGCCGTACGACCGTCAAGGAGCGGCCGCGGCGGGCGACCGGCGGGCTGTGGGTGAAGGGCGCGGACCGGCACAACCTGCGGGACGTGACCGTGGAGTTCCCCACCGGGGTGCTCACGGTGGTCACCGGGGTCGCCGGGTCCGGGAAGAGCACCCTGGTGTCCCGCGAGTTCACGGCGGCGCACCCGGACGCCGTGGTGGTCGACCAGTCCTCGATCGGGATCTCCGCGCGGTCGACCCCGGCGTCGTACCTCGGCGTCATGGACACCGTACGGAAGATCTTCGCGCGCGGGACGGGGGCCGACGCGGGGCTGTTCAGCTTCAACTCGGCGGGCGCGTGCGGGACGTGTCAGGGGCGCGGAATCATCCACACGGACCTGGCGTTCATGGACCCGGTGACCATGACCTGCGGCGACTGCGCGGGGCGGCGGTTCAAGGACGAGGTGCTGCGGCTGACGGTGGACGGCCGCTCCGTCGCCGACGTGCTGGACATGACGGCGGAGCAGGCGCTGCGCTTCTTCGACGACCGCGGAGACGACCAGGGCGTACGGCGCCGGCTGCGCGCCCTGCGGGACGTGGGGCTGACGTACCTGACGCTCGGGCAGCCGATGTCCACGCTCTCCGGCGGGGAGCGGCAGCGCATCAAGCTCGCCACCCATCTGCACCGCACGGGCGCGGTGTACGTCCTGGACGAGCCGACGACCGGACTGCACATGGCGGACGTCGGCACACTGCTCGCGCTGTTCGACCGGCTCGTCGACGCGGGCAACACGGTCGTGGTCGTGGAGCACAACCTGGACGTCGTGGCGCACGCCGACTGGATCGTCGACCTGGGTCCGGAGGGCGGCAAGGAGGGCGGCCGGGTGGTGTTCGAGGGGACTCCGGGGCGGCTGCTGGACGCGCGTGGCTCGTTCACCGCGGACCATCTGCGCCGTGCTGTCGGCCGTTCCCCATCCCCCGCGGAGCCACGCCCGAACGGGTGAACGGCCGCCTGCGGCCTCACTCTTTCGGCCCCGGGACCGGCGGTCCCGGGGCCGTCGGCATGGTGTCCACCTGTCCGGGAAACCCCCCTGATCAGGGCCCTTTACGCCAGACTTAACCTACGGTTTCGTAACCTACGGTTTCGTAGCCTACGATTCCGTAGGTTCGGTCACCCGCTCGTGACCGTACGTGTTCCTCGTCCCCGTCCCCTGGAGACCACCGTGTCGATTGCCTCCCCTCACCTCGGCAGCTCGTCAGACTGGACCGACGCGCGGCTGCTGTACGCCCTGGAGGAAGTGGTCGAGCAGGAGCTCAACCGGCACCTGAAGGTCGCCAAGGACTGGATGCCGCACGAGTACGTGCCGTGGAGCGACGGCCGCAACTTCCCCGGCTTCTTCGAGGACGGCGAGCCCTGGGAGAAGGAGCAGTCCAAGGTCACCGAGATCGGCAAGATCGCGCTGGTGGTGAACCTGCTGACCGAGGACAACCTGCCCAGCTACCACCACGAGATCGCCTCGCTCTTCGGCCGGGACGGCGCGTGGGGCACCTGGGTGCACCGCTGGACCGCCGAGGAGGGCCGCCACGGCATCGTGATGCGCGACTACCTGCTCGCCTCGCGCGCGGTGGACCCGGACAAGCTCGAGGCGTTCCGCATGGCGCACATGAGCGAGGGCTTCGAGTCGGACAACCGGCACTCGATGCTGCACTCCGTCGCGTACGTCGCCTTCCAGGAGCTGGCCACGCGCATCTCGCACCGCAACACCGGCCACCAGTCGGGTGACCCGGTCTGCGACCGCATGCTGGCGCGGATCGCGACCGACGAGAACCTGCACATGGTGTTCTACCGGAACCTGCTGAAGGCCGCGTTCGAGATCGCGCCCGACCTCACGATGCAGGCGGTCCGCGACGTCGTCGTGAACTTCCGCATGCCGGGCCACGGCATGCCCGGCTTCGAGCGCGCCGCCGCCCAGATGGCCATCGGCGGCGTCTACAACATGCGCATCCACCACGACGACGTGCTGGAGCCGGTGCTGCGCTTCCTGAAGATCATGGAGATCGACGGGCTCGGCCCGGAGGGCCTGAAGGCGCAGGAGGAGCTGGGCCTCTACATGGGCGGACTGGACGCGGAGGCCCGCAAGTTCGACGAGAAGCTGGAGGCGCGGCGGGCGCGCATGGCGGCGCGCGGCAAGTAGCGCGCGGCCCGCAGCGGATACGAGAGGTCCGCGCCGGGGACCGTCAGGGTCCCCGGCGCGGACCTCCGTCTCTTCCACGACCGGCCGGCGCGACCCACCGGTGACCGTGCCGCGCCGTCAGCGCCCGGGCCGCCCGTCCCGCTCCGCGCGCCGGAGGAGGTGCCGCTCCTTCTCCGACAGACCGCCCCAGACGCCGAAGCGTTCGTCGTTGGCCAGCGCGTACTCCAGGCAGGCGGGACGCATCTCGCACATGCCGCAGATGCGCTTGGCCTCCCGTACGGAGCTGCCCGGCTCGGGAAAGAAGAAGTCGGCCCCGGTCTGCGCGCACAGCGCCTGCTCCGGTCGGGCGGAGGCGGGCGGGGCGGGTGTCTCGATGTACATGCGCGGGATCGTGCCGGGCGGCGAAAAACGTTTGATCAACGGCGCATCAACGAGCGGGCGGGTGCCTCGTCCCTCCCTTGCACGGTTGTCCATCCGGCTGGCACCAGTTCTCCCACGGGTACCTTCCGCATGGCCGGTGAGCCGCCCCGTTTCTAACCTCGACGCATGATCTCCCGTCGTTCGCTGACAGCGGCTGCCGCGCTGGTGCCGATCGTGTCCTCCCTGTCCCCCGCCGCGGCGGCTCCGGCCCCGCCGCGCCCCTCGGCCACGGGCCGGTCCCTGCAGCGTGACGCGGACGCGCTGCGCGATGCCGGGGTCACCGGGGTGGCGGTCCGCCTGGACACCCCGAGCGGCACGGTCACGGCCCGTTCGGGGGTCGGTGACCTGGTCACGCGCCGCCCGGTCCCGGTGGGCGGCCATCTGCGCCTGGGCAGTGTCACCAAGACGTACGTCGCCACGGTGGTCCTGCAACTGGTGGGCGAGAAGCGGTTGTCCCTCGACCGGACGGTGGAGGAGCTGCTGCCCGGGACCGTGTCCGGGGCCGGCAACGACGGCCGGAACATCACCGTGCGTGATCTGCTGCGGCACACCAGCGGTCTGCGGGACTACATGTACGACGTCCTCCCCGAGTACAGCGCCGGGGCCTACTTCGCCGGCCGTTGGCGCGCCTACCGACCCGAGGAGCTGGTCGCCCTCGCCGTACGCCACGAGCCGGTGTTCCCGGCGGGCACCGGCTGGGAGTACTCCAACACCAACTACGTACTCGCCGGCATGATCATCCAGAAGGTGACCGGCCGCAGTTGGGAACGGCAGGTGCGGGACCGCATCCTGCTCCCCCTCGGCCTGCGGCACACCGGCACCCCGGGGACCGATCCCTTCCTGCCGCATCCGCACGCGGCCGACCACCAGCAGTTCGCTCCGGACGGCCCGATGATCGACACCACGATCCCCTACCGGCCGTTCGACAGCGGGGCCGACGGCTCGATGACCGGCACGGCCCGCGAGCTCAACCGCTTCCTCAGCGCACTGGCCGCGGGACGGTTGCTCCGGCCCGCCGAGCAGTCCGCCATGCTGACCACGGTTCCGGTGCCGCCGGGCAGCGGCCACCCGGAGGGCACCCGGGACGGTCTGGGAGTGTTCCTCACCCCCTTCTCCCGCGGCGGCGGCGAGTACGTCGGGCACGGAGGGAGCGGTTTCGGATATGTCGTCCAGGCCGCGGCCACGATGGACGGACGGCGTGCCGTCACCGTCTCCGCGCACAGCCGCCCGGTGGACCAGCGGACCGCCGAGCGTCAGGAGGAGATCATGCGCCGCCTCGTCGACAACGCCCTGGGCGGTACCGGCTGAGACATCGGGGACGGGCGGGACAGGCGGTACGTCAGGCCGAGGCCCGCCGCACCAGTGTGGTCGGCAGGACCATGCCCGACGGCGTTCCCGCCGCCCCGCGCTCCTCGGCCGTACCGCCCCGGTGCTCCAGCCCGCGCAGCAGCAGCCGGGCCATCAGCCGGCCCATCCCCTCGATGTCCTGCCGGACCGTCGTGAGCGGCGGGTCGGTCTGTTCGGCCACCGGGAGCATGTCGTCGAAGCCGATGACGGCGACGTCCTCGGGGACGCGGCGGCCGAGGGCCCGCAGGGCGCGCAGGGCGCCGGAGGCGGACAGGTCGTTGGCGGCGAAGACGGCGTCCAGGTCCGGACAGCGGTCCAGGAGTCGCCGTACGGCGCGCTCCCCGCCCGCCGGGGTGAAGTCGCTCTCCACGATCAGCCGCGGGTCGGCGTCCGCCATGACGTCCCGGTACCCGTCGAGCCGGTCCGCCGCGGAGGTCTGGTCGAGGGGACCGGTGATGTGCGCGACGCGGGTGCGGCCGAGGCCGACGAGGTGCCGTACGGCGTCCCGCGCGCCGCCCCGGTTGTCGCTGTCGACGTACAGCGTGGGCGCCGTGCCGCGCGCCCCCGCCGCCCAGCCGGGCCGCCCGCCGAACACGGTGGGGACGCCGGCGCCGCGGATCAGCTCCGGCAGCGGGTCGTCGAGGTGCAGGGAGAAGACGAGCGCGCCGTCGACGTGCCCGCCCGCGAGGTACCGGCCCACGCGCGCGTGGTCGTCCCGGCCCTCGGTGAGGAGCAGGACGAGCTGGGAGTCGTGCGCGGTCAGCTCCTTGCTGATACCGCGCAGCTGGAGGGCGAAGAAGGGGTCGGCGAAGACCCGGGTCTCCGGCTCGGCGATGACGACGGCGACGGCGTCGTGCCGCCGGGTGACCAGGCTGCGGGCGGCCTGGTTCGGTACGTACCCGAGCTGTTCGACGGCTCGGCGCACCCGCTCGACGAGCTGTTCGCGCACCCCCGCACCGCCGTTGACGACGCGGGAGACGGTCGCCCGCGACACCCCGGCCAGCGCGGCCACGGCCTCCAGGGTGGGGCGGGGCGCTGTCCCGGTCACGTCGCAACTCCTCATCGGCGGTTGCCGATCAGGATAGTCACGGCGCGCGGCCGTGCCGGGCCCTCAGTGCTCGTGCCCCTGTCCGTGCTGGTGCCCCTGCTCCTGCTTCTGCCCTGGAGCGCTGCCGGATGCGCTCCCGTGCGCGTGCTCGTGATCGTGGTCGTCCGGGTCGTAGCCGGGGATCGTGCCGTCCGTCTTCTTCACCAGGAACAGGCCCACCATGCCCATGTCGGAGTGGCTCTGGACGTGGCAGTGGTACATCCACGCGCCGGCGCCCACGCCCTCGCCTGCGATCACCTGGAAGCCGAAGGAGTCCGCGGGGCCGCAGATCTTGTTGTCGATGACCTGGCTGGGGTCGTCGGGGCCGGTCAGCAGGCCCGTGCGGTTGTCCGCCCAGCGGTGACCGTGCACGTGGAAGGTGTGGTAGTACTCGCCGTGCGTGATCACGATCCACTCGACCCGGTCGCCCACCGTGGCCTCGAAGTTCGGGCCTGAGTGCGGCGGCAGGTTGTTGATCAGCAGGTCGTTGAAGACGACCGTGACCGTCCGGTCCGGCAGGACGTCGCCCTGGCGGCGCACGATCACCGGGCCGAAGAGCCCCTTGCGGACGCCGCCCGTACCGTGGTCCGTGCCCACCACGTGGTCGTGGTAGTGCCAGTAGCCGGCGCTCCCCGCCCGCCAGGTGCCGTCCGCGCGGCGGCCGGGCTTGTGGGTGCGCCAGGTGTACGTGCGGGTGGCGCCCGGCTCGACGTGGCTCTTGTTCTGCCTGGTGCCGTCGCTGGATATCTCGTAGTCCAGCCCGTGGACGTGCAGGCTCGCCGCCACGTCCAGGGTGTTCTCCACCTCGATGTGCAGCGTGTCGCCCTCGTTGCACTCGATCAGCGGCCCGGGGATCGTCGCCTTGCCCTTCTCCAGCCCGTAGCCCAGCTGCCCGCCGGGGAGCTCCTCGATGTAGAGCTTGAGGTGCCGTGTCGCGCCGCCCGCGGGTGCCGTGCCCGTCGCGGCCACGGCCCGGTCGATCTCCGGAGCCACCGACAACGATGTCGCGACGGCCGCTCCGCCCAGGAGCACCCGTCGGTTGAAGCCGCGTCTGTCCATGCCGAACTCCCCACGCCGGAACGTAAGTCTGAGAAGAGCCTGTGCGACCGTAGCCGGGCCGTCCTCGTTTTTCCACACTCAGGACAAAGTTCGTTCAATCACGGTCATACCTATTGGCGCGCCGCGAAAAGCGGTCTAGCTTCTTGGCGCTGTTGCTGTGACCAACGAGGGGTGGAGGACCACATGCGGCGCACACCGCATCAGAAACCCTGGCCCACTACAGGTGCGAGCAGGGCGAGACGCGGCTGGGCCGCCGCTCTGGCCGCCGGTGTCATCACCACGGGAGTCCTGACGGGCCCCGCCGCGAGCGCCCGGCCCGCGCCCGATCCGACGCCGACAACGATGTCGATCAAGTCCCCGCCGGGCAGCGCGGATGTCCGGGTACTGGTGTTCTACGGGTCCGCCGCGGCCGGGGCCGAGTCCCCACTTGTCAACGCGGGCATCGAGGCCATCGAGAAGATCGGGACGAGCGGGCCGGCCGACCAGCGCTTCACGACCGTCGCCACCGGCAATGCCGATGTGTTCACCAACGAGACCCGGCTGAGCCGCTTCAATGCCGTCGTCTTCCTGACCGGCGGCGGCGACGTCCTCAACCCGGAGCAGGAGGCGGGCCTGGAGGCCTACATGGAGGCCGGCGGCGGCTTCCTGGGCATCCACGACGCGGCCCGCGCCGAGCCGTACTCGGACTGGTTCACCGGGCTGATCGGCGCCCGTCCGGCCGCGTCCAGCCCGACGGCCGTCCAGCGCGCGACCGTCGAGGTCGGCGACCGCCGGCACCCGGCGACCAAGGACGTCCCGGTGCAGTGGAAGCGCCCCGACAAGTGGCTCAACTGGGTGGAGAACCCCTCCGGTGACGTGCACACCGTGGCGCGGGTCCGCGAGTCGACGTACGACCCCGGCACGAGCAGGAACGGGTGGGACCACCCGGTCAGCTGGTGCCGTGACTACGCGGGCGGCCGCTCCTTCTACACGGCCATGGGCGGCACGGTGTCGTCGTACGACGAGACCGAGTTCCGTGCGCACCTGCGCGGCGCCCTGCAGTGGACGTCCCGCCTGTCGCAGGCCGACTGCACGGCCACCATCGACGCCAACTACGAGGCGGAGCGGCTCACCCAGCCCAACCAGGCGGGCCAGAACGACCAGATCGGCGAGCCGCACGGCCTGGTGACGGCGCCCGACGGGCGCGTCCTCTACATCGGGCGCGGCGGCGCGGACTCCTCCCAGCCCGTGATCACCGACTGGAACGACCCGGACATCGGCAAGGGCAAGGGCCAGGTCCACATCTACGACCCGAAGACGGAGAAGGTCAGCCTGGCCGCCGAGTTGAGCGTCTTCGGCAACAAGGGCGGCGGCGACGAGCTGACCAAGGTCGAGGAGGGGCTGCTCGGCATCGAGCTGGACCCGCGCTTCGAGGACAACGGGTGGGTGTACCTGCACTACACCCCGCACTCGAAGATCGACCGGGACAAGCGGATGGCCGAGCGGTACGTCTCCCGCTTCACCCTGAACCGCACCACGAACAAGCTGGACCTGGGCAGCGAGAAGGTGCTGCTGAAGTGGCCGGTGCAGATCCACAGCTGCTGCCACGCGGGCGGCGGGCTGGCCTGGGACTCCAAGGACAACCTGTACATCGCGACCGGCGACAACAACTCCAGCGGGTTCAGCGACGGTTACTCGGGCAACAACCCGCAGCCGAACTACAAGGGTGTGTCCTTCGCCGACGCGCGGCGTACCTCCGGCAACACCAACAACCTCAACGGCAAGATCCTGCGCATCCACCCCGAGCAGGACGGCACGTACACCCTCCCCGAGGGCAACCTCTTCACCGGCAAGGAGACCGCCGAGGGCGGCGGCAAGACGCGCGGTGAGATCTACGTGATGGGCGTGCGCAACCCCGCCCGCATCTTCGTCGACCAGCAGACCGACATCCTGTACGCGGGCTGGGTCGGCCCGGACGCGGGTCAGCCGTCGACGACCTGGGGCCCGGCCAAGTACGACACGTTCGCCGCCATCACGAAGGCGAGCAACCGCGGCTGGCCGTTCTGCATGGGCAACAACCAGCCCTACCGGGACCGCAACCTGCCCGACCCGACCAAGCCGCTCGGCTGGTACGACTGCGACGCCCCGAAGAACGAGTCGCCCAACAACGACGGCCTGGTCAACCTGCCGCCGGTGACGGGCAACAACATCTGGTACTCGCCGCAGGGCGGCGCCCCGGACTTCCCGCGCGACGCGAACGGCGTCCCCTCGTACAAGAACGAGGAGGCCACCTACCTGCTGCCGTGGCTCAAGGGCGGCGGGCAGGCAGCGATGAACGGGCCGGTCTTCCGGTACGACGAGACCCTCGCGAGCGCCGGGCAGTGGCCCGCCTACTGGGACGGCAAGTGGTTCGTCGGCGACCTGTACGACGCCGACCAGCCGCGCAACGCCGTGCTCACCGACCCGAAGACGGTCGGCGACGGCGGCATCCCCGTCCACTCGGAGTCGCTGAAGAGCATCGTGCCGATCGGCAACGACGGCATCAAGAACCTCATGGACTGGAGGTTCGGCCCCGACGGCGCGCTGTACGTCCTCGACTACGGGCGCGGCTTCTTCACCTCGGACGCCAAGTCGGCGCTGTGGCGGGTCACCTACACGGGCGAGGGCCCGACCCCCGCGGCCGGCCAGCTGGCCAGGAAGGCGCAGTGATGTCCACGAGACACCCCAGACCCACCACGCACCGTCCCCTCTCCCGGTTCCGTCTGTGGACCGCCCTCCTGGCGTCCCTCCTGATGGTGCTCGGACTGACCTCGACGGCCGTCGCCGACCGTCCCCGGTCCGAGGGCGAGGCACAGCCGGCCCCCGCCGCCGCCCAGGAGCTGACCTGGACCGCCGGCAACGACATCAACGCGTACACGTCGGCCCCCGAGACCGCGGTGGCGGGCCCGACGACCATCGTGTTCGAGAACAGTGAGGCGACCGGCAACACCACCGGGATGCCGCACACGCTGACGTTCGACGTCTCCGGCGGGGAGTACAACGACGACGTCTCGCTGAACCTCCTCGCCAACCCCTTCGACGCGACGGGCGGACGCCACACCGCCGAGGTCACGCTGACACCCGGCCGGTACCGCTACTACTGCACCATCCCGGGCCACGGGCAGATGCAGGGCGTCCTCGTGGTCACCGAGGGCACCGGTGAGGACACCACCGCGCCCGAGACCTCGGCCGAGGTGGCGGGCACGCGGAACGCGGACGGCGCGTACGTCGGCGCGGCGACCGTCTCCGTCAGCGCCACCGACGACGGTTCCGGCGTGGAGCGCGTCGAGTACGCGATCGGCGACGAGGGCGACTGGCAGCCGTACACCACACCCGTGGTGGTCGACCAGGTCGGCACCCACAAGGTGCGCTACCGGGCGGTCGACGCGGCGGGCAACACGGCCGAGGAGAAGAGCGTCGAGTTCACGGTCGTCGCGCCGGACTCCGACGACACGGCGCCGCCTCAGACGTCAGCGACCGTGAGCGGTGAACGCAACGACGCGGGCGAGTACCTCGCCATGGCGACCGTGACCGTCTCCGCCTCCGACACCGGGACGGGTGTCAACACGATCGAGTACGCGCTCGGCGACTCGGGCGCGTGGCAGGCGTACACGGCGCCCGTGATGGTGCACGAGGTGGGCGCGCACACGGTGCGGTACCGGGCCACGGACAAGGCCGGGAACGTCTCCGAGGTGAAGAGCGTCGACTTCACCGTGGTCGAGCCGCCGGTCCAGGACACGACGCCGCCGGTGACCGGGGTGACGGTCGAGGGCTCGCGGAACGCCGCCGGCGCCTATCTCAAGAGCGCCAAAGTCACGGTGAGCGCCACCGACGAGCACGGCGGCTCGGGTGTCGCCGCGATCGAGTACTCGCTGGACGGCGGCCCGTACCTCGCCTACACCGCCCCCGTGGTGGTGGACCGCGTGGGCGCGCACTCGCTGGCTTACCGGGCGCGCGACGAGGCGGGCAACACCTCCGAGGCGCGCACGGTGAGCTTCACGGTCGCCGCCGGCGGCGGGGTGCCCGCGCCCGCCTGCGCCGAGTGGGACGAGCGGCTGACGGTCATCGTCGGCACGGTCGACTCCGGGGTGCCGAACCGGCTCACGAACAGCCGGTGCCGCATCAACGAGCTGATCGAGGACGAGAAGGAGTGGACGTCCCAGCAGCTGTTCCTGAAGCACGTGCGGGAGGTCCTGGCGAAGCTCCGCGAGGACGGCGTCATCGACCAGCGGGAGCGCACCGCGATCCAGACGGCGGCCCGCCAGTCCGGCATCGGTACCCCCGGACAGACCGACGGCTACCGCACGATCCTCGACGGCACCCAGGAGTCCTTCGAGAAGTGGCAGCAGGTGGGCGGCGGTTCGTTCGGGCTGAACGAGGACGGCTCGATCACCTCGGGCACCACCGTGGCCGGCATGGGCATGCTGTGGTTCCCGGAGCGCAAGTACGGCGACTTCTCGCTGAAGCTCCAGTGGCGTGACGACGCGCCGGGCACCACGTACACCAACGGCGGCGTGTTCGTGCGGTTCCCGTACGTCCACGACCACCCGGAGGAGTCGCGTCCGGAGTGGGTCGCCATCAAGTACGGGCACGAGATCCAGGTGCACGACCGGCCCGACGGCGACATGTACAAGACGGGCTCGGTCTACGGCTTCGACCGCGTGGGCCTGGCCGGGGCGGGCGTCACCGAGAAGGGCACCTGGAACGACTACGAGATCCGCGTGGTCGACCAGCACTACTCGGTGTACCGCAACGGCGTGCTGATCAACGAGTTCGACAACACCGGCGGCCAGGACTTCTACCCGGCCCGCGGTGACGACCCGGGCACGGACGGCCGGCGGTACTCCTCCGGTTACGTCGGGCTCCAGGTCCACGGCGTGACGGACGTGGTGTCGTACCGGGACGTCCGGATCAAGGAGCTGTAAGCCACCTTCGCACCATGCGTGGGGCCGCGGTGGGGGACTTCGTCCTCCGCCGCGGTTGCGCGTTTCAGCCGACCGCCTTCTTCGCCCGGCTCGGCTGCACCCGCTTCGGCTCGCCCGGCATCTTCGGGTACTCCGGCGGGTACGGCAGGTCGCCCAGCCCGTGGTCGTGCTCGTCGCGGGCGGCCAGCTCCAGCAGGGCCTCCAGGGAGAAGGCGTGCTCGTCCATGTCCGCGTGCACGTCGCCGAGCGCGGCGAAGCGGGCGGGCATGGTCGCCAGGTCGAAGTCGTCCGGTACGGCGTCGCCGACCTCGTCCCAGGTCAGGGGCGCGGAGACGGGGGCGTGCGGGCGGGGGCGCACGGAGTAGGCGGAGGCGATCGTGCGGTCGCGCGCGGTCTGGTTGTAGTCGACGAAGATCTTCTCGCCCCGCTGCTCCTTCCACCAGGCCGTCGTCACCCGCTCCGGCATCCGGCGCTCCAGTTCCCGCCCGGCGGCGATGGCCGCGCGCCGCACCTGGGTGAAGGTCCAGTCCGGCCGTATCGGCACGAAGACATGCAGGCCACGGCCGCCGGACGTCTTGGGCCAGCCGCGCAGTCCGCCGTACTCGTGCAGCACCTCGCACAGCTCGTGGGCGGCGCGCACGGCGTCCGCGTAATCGGTGCCGGGCTGCGGGTCGAGGTCGAGGCGGAGCTCGTCCGGGTGGTCGACGTCGGCGCGCCGGACCGGCCAGGGGTGGAAGGTGAGGGTGCCGTACTGGGCAGCCCACAGCACCGCGGCGGCCTCGGTGGGGCACATCTCGTCGGCGCTGCGACCGCTGGGGAAGGTGATGTGGGCGGTGGGGATCCAGCCGGGCATGTTCTTGGGCGCCCGCTTCTGGTAGAACCACTCCCCCTCCACCCCCTCCGGGTAGCGCTGCAGGGTGGTCGGGCGGTCGCGCAGGGCGCGCAGGATGCCGGGGCCGACGGCGGCGTAGTACCGGGCGAGGTCCAGCTTGGTGAATCCGCGCTCGGGGAAGTAGACCTTCTCCGGGTGGGAGAGCCGTACCGTCCGGCCGCCCACCTCCAGCTCCACCGCTTCGCCTGCCATGCGAGCCACGGTAGGCGTACCGCCCACACCTCGCACACCGGTCACCTCGGCCACACCGGGCGCATCACCACATCGCGCCGCAGAATCAGAACATGGATCTTCCGGTGATGCCGCCCGTGCTGCCGATGCTCGCCAAGCCCGTGGCGCGGATCCCGCCGGGCATGCACTACGAGGCGAAGTGGGACGGGTTCCGGGCGATCGTGTACCGCGACGGGGCCGAGGTCGAGCTCGGCAGCCGTACGGGGAAGACGCTGACCAGGTACTTTCCCGAGCTGGTGGAGGCCGTACGGGGGCGGGTTCCCGAGCGCTGCGTGCTGGACGGCGAGATCGTCGTCGCCCGGGCGGGGCGGCTGGACTTCGACGCGCTCAGCGAGCGCATCCACCCGGCCGCCTCCCGGGTGCGCACCCTCGCAGAGCGGACCCCCGCGTCCTTCGTCGCCTTCGACCTGCTCGCGCTGGGCGACGAGTCGCTGCTCGGCGTCCCGCTCACCGGCCGGCGCGCTCTGCTGGAGGAGGCCCTGTCCGAGACGATCGCACCCGTCCACCTCGCCCCCGCGACGACCGACCCGGAGGTGGCCGAGCGGTGGTTCGAGGAGTACGAGGGGGCGGGCCTCGACGGGGTGATCGCCAAGGTGCCCGGACTGTCCTACCGGCCGGACGAGCGCGCCATGTACAAGATCAAGCACGAGCGCACGGCGGACGTGGTGGTGGCGGGCTACCGCCTGCACAGGAGCGGCCCGGTGGTCGGCTCACTCCTCCTCGGCCTGTACGACACCGGGGGCACCCTCCAGCACGTCGGCGTCAGCGCGGCGTTCACCGCGAAGCGGCGCGCGGAGCTGGTGGTGGAGCTGGAGCCGCTGCGGATGGCGGACGCGGGCGAGCACCCGTGGGCGGCGTGGTCACAGGAGACGGCGCACGAGAGCGCGCGGCTGCCGGGAGCGCCGAGCCGGTGGTCGGGGAAGAAGGACCTGTCCTGGGTGCCGTTGCGACCCGAACGGGTGGCGGAGGTGGCGTACGACCACATGGAGAACGGGACGCGGTTCCGGCACACGACCCGCTTCCGCCGCTGGCGCCCGGACCGCACGGCACGGAGCTGCACGTACGCGCAGCTGGAGGAGCCGGTGCGGTACGACCTGCGGCGGATCCTGGGCTGACACGCGACAGGGGGCCGCCGCCCGCGTACGGGTGGCGGCCCCCTGTCGCGCTCGGGCCGGGGGTCAGGGCTGCATGAGCACCTTGACCGTGCCGTCCTCCTTCTTCTGGAACCGCTGGTACGCCTGCGGTGCCTCGTCCAGCGGCACCCGGTGGGTGGCGAACGTCTCGACGCCGAGCGGGTCGTCGTCCGTCAGCAGCGGCAGGATCTCGTCGATCCAGTTGCGGACGTTGGCCTGGCCCATGCGCAGCCGGATCTGCTTGTCGAACATGGTGAGCATCGGCAGCGGGTCGGCCATCCCGCCGTAGACACCGGACAGGGAGATGGTGCCGCCGCGCCGCACCATGTCGATGGCCGTGTAGAAGGCGGCCAACCGGTCCACGTTGAGGCGCTCGGCGAGCTTGGCGCCGACCGACCGGGGCAGCAGCCCCGCGGCGGTCTGGGCGAAGCGGGCCGCCGAGCTGCCGTGGGCCTCCGTGCCGACGGCGTCGATCACGGAGTCCGGGCCGCGCCCGCCCGTCTGGTCGTGGATCGCCGCGACGAGGTCCTTCTCGTCGTCGAACTCGCTGAGGTCGAAGGTCTCCACGCCCCGCTCGCGCGCCCGGCGCAGCCGCTCCGGGACCAGGTCCACGCCGAACACCCGCGAGGCGCCCTGCACCTGGGCGACCCGGCAGGCCATGTCGCCGATGGGACCGAGGCCGAGCACGGCGACGGTGCCGCCCGGCGGGATGTGCGCGTACTGGACGGCCTGCCAGGCGGTCGGCAGCACGTCGGAGAGGTACACGAAGCGGTCGTCCGGCGGGCCCTCCGGCACCTTGATCGGACCGTACTGGGCCTGCGGGACGCGCAGGAGCTCGGCCTGGCCGCCGGGCACCTGGCCGTACAGCCGGGTGTAGCCGAACAGGGCCGCGCCCATGCCCTCGCCCGTGACCTGGGTGGTCTCGCACTGGGTCTGCAGCCCCTGGTCGCACATGAAGCAGTGGCCGCAGGCGATCTGGAAGGGCACCACGACCCGGTCGCCGGGCTTCAGGTTCGTCACCTCGGAGCCGACCTCCTCGACGATGCCCATGGGCTCGTGGCCGAGGATGTCACCCGGTGTCATGAAGGGCGTGAGCACCTCGTAGAGGTGCAGGTCCGAACCGCAGAGCCCGGTGGAGGTGACACTGATGATCGCGTCGGTCGGCTCCTGGATCTTCGGGTCGGGCACGGTCTCCACCCGTACGTCCCGTTTCCCCTGCCACGTCACTGCCTTCATCGCCTGTCGCTCCGTCCGTAGCGCTTCGTCACCTTCGTCCCTGGCGGGCACCGGCCGGGTACCCGGGCGCCGGAGCCCGAACCTCCGGGGCCGAGTGGGTCTGGCCGTCCCCGGACCGGCACCGCACAATCGGGAGGGACGAAGCGGGGTGGCCGTGGCGGGCAGGGTGGGCATGGGACAGCGGACCGGGGTGCGGCGTGGCGCGGTGGCGGTGCTGCTGGCCGTCGTGACGGCCGGGTGCGGCGTGAGCGGGCCCGGTCTCGACGACGGGTCGGATCCCGCGGAGGGCGCGGGGCACTCCGCACTCGCCGTGAAGATCGACAACGTGGGCGCGGCCCGCCCGCAGACGGGGCTGGACGCGGCGGACATCGTGTACGCGGAACAGGTCGAGGGCGGGCTGAGCCGGCTGATGGCCGTCTACGCGACCGAGCTCCCCGAGGCCGTCGGGCCGGTGCGCAGCGCCCGGGAGTCGGACCTGGAGCTGCTGCGGCAGTTCGACGAGCCGACGCTCGCGTTCTCGGGCGCGCAGGGCCGGCTGCTGCCGGTGATCGACGGCGCGCCGGTGCGGGCCGAGGCGCCGAAGGACGCGCCCGACGCCTACTACCGCGACGCCGGCCGGCGCGCGCCGCACAACCTGTACGTGCGCCCCGGGCGGCTGCTCGACTCCGCGCCCGGGGAGGACGTCCTCACCACGGGCTTCCGGTACGGCCCGGCCCCCGGCGGCGGCACCCCGCGGAACTCGTACACCGTCCGCTACCCGTCCGCCGGGTTCACGTTCACCTGGTCCGGGGAACGGAAGCGCTGGCTGGTGAGCATGGACGGCGCCCCGACGGTGACGACGGACGGCGAGCGGGTGGCCGCCGCGACCGTGGTCGTGCAGTACGTGGAGGTGCGGCAGTCCGCCTACCAGGACTTCCGGGGCAGCAACACGCCGTACAGCGAGACCGTGGGAGCGGGGAAGGCACGGGTGCTGCGCGACGGGCGGGAGTACGAGGTGAACTGGCAGCGCCCGGTGGCCTCGGGCGGCACGGAGTTCACCACGGCGGCGGGCGGCCCGATGAACTTCGCCGAGGGCCAGGTGTGGGTGGTCCTCGCCCCCGCCTAGGGCGCTTCTGCCCGGCGGCCGGTGCTGGGCAGCAGGGGTTCCGCCGGGTTGCGGAGCCCCTCGGCGGCGTCGGCCACCCGCTGGATGAGGCCGAGCAGCAGGGTCTGCTCCTCGGCGGAGAGCGGGGCCAGGAAGACCTGGTTCATCCGCGCGGTGCGCACGGTCAGCCTGCGGTGGGTGCGGGCGCCGTCGTCCGTGAGGTGCAGCAGGGAGCGGCGGCCGTCCTGCGGGTCGCGGACCTTGTCGAGCAGCCCGCGCCGGCTGAGCCTGCTGATCACCTCGGCGATGGTGGACCGGTCGAGCCCGACCCGCTCCCCCACCGTGCGCTGGTCCAGGCCGGGTTCGGCGACGAGCGTGTTGAGGACCGCGAACTGCGGTGAGGTGATCTCCTCGGAGACCATCGTGTTCCACAGCAGGTGGTGCGCCTGCTGGAGCCGCCGGGCGAGGTGCCCGGGGTGGGAGGTCAGGTCCACCGCCGCCATCTGCGCTCCTCAAGTGCATCCGCATATCAGTCTGTGCACTGAACGATACCGGGTGCGTGATGTCGACGAATCCTCCTCGACCGGTCACTGGCGCGGGTCTTGACGGCCGTTCCTCGGGGTGGCAGCGTACGGGCAACCTCGCGGAAATAGTCAGTGTGCTGACTATCTGCCGCACGGAGCCGCACGGAGAGATGGGGCTGTACCGATGGACAAGGTGGTGCCCACAGCCGCCGAGGCGGTGGCGGACGTGCCGGACGGCGCGTCGCTGGCGGTCGGCGGTTTCGGGCTGAGCGGAGTGCCGAACGTACTGATCCAGGCGCTGTACGAGCGCGGGACCGGCGCCCTGAGCGTGGTCTCCAACAACTGCGGCGCGATGGAGTCCGGTCTCGCGGTGCTGCTGGCCGCGGGCCGGATCGCCCGGGTGACGGGGTCGTACATCGGGGCCAACAAGGAGTTCGCCCGGCAGTACCTGGCCGGCGAGCTGGAGGTCGAACTGATCCCGCAGGGCACGCTGGCCGAGCGGCTGCGGGCCGGCGGGGCCGGCATCCCCGCCTTCTACACCCCGGCCGGGGTGGGCACGCAGGTCGCCGACGGCGGGCTGCCCCGGCGCTACGACGGTAACGGCGGGGTGGCACTGGCCTCGCCGCCCAAGGAGGTCCGCGAGTTCGACGGCACCGAGTACGTGCTGGAGCGCGGCATCCGCACCGACTTCGCCCTCGTCCGCGCCGCCAGGGGCGACCGGCACGGGAACCTGGTCTTCGGCAAGTCGTCCCGCAACTTCAACCCGCTGGCCGCGACGGCGGGCAGGGTGACGATCGCCGAGGTCGAGGAGCTCGTCGAACCCGGGGAGATCGACCCGGACGCCGTGCACCTGCCGGGGATCTTCGTGCAGCGGGTGGTCGCGCTCTCCCCCGAGCAGGCCGCGGACAAGAGGATCGAGCAGCGGACGGTGAGCGGCTGATGGCCTGGACACGCGAGGAGATGGCGGCCCGTGCCGCGCGCGAGCTGCGGGACGGCCAGTACGTCAATCTCGGCATCGGTCTGCCGACGCTGATCCCCAACTACCTGCCGGCGGGCGTCGAGGTGGTCCTGGAGTCGGAGAACGGCATCCTGGGCACCGGCCCCTACCCCACCGAGGACCAGGTCGATCCGGACCTGATCAACGCGGGCAAGGAGACCGTCACCGTCCTGCCCGGCGCCTCCTTCTTCGACTCGGCGCTCTCGTTCTCGATGATCCGGGGCGGGCACATCGATGTCGCCGTGCTGGGCGCCATGCAGGTGTCCGCCGCCGGTGACCTGGCCAACTGGGCCGTCCCCGGCAAGATGGTCACCGGCATCGGCGGGGCGATGGACCTGGTGCACGGCGCCCGCACCGTCATCGTGGTGATGACCCACACCGCCAAGGACGGCTCCGCCAAGATTGTCCAGGAGTGCGCGCTGCCCCTCACCGGCAAGGGCTGCGTGGACCGCGTCATCACCGACCTCGGCGTCCTCGACGTCACCGCCGACGGGCTGGCGCTGGTGGAGTGCGCGCCGGGCGTCACCGCCGGGGAGATCGTCGACAGGACCGCCGCCCAGGTCCGCGTACCGGAGGAGATCCAGTCGTGAGGGACGTCTACATCGTCGACGCGGTCCGTACCCCGATCGGCCGCTACAACGGCGCGCTCGCCTCCGTCCGCCCGGACGACCTGGCCGCCCACGCCGTCCGCGCCCTGCTCGACCGCACCCCGGAGCTGGACCCGGCGCGGATCGAGGACGTGTACCTCGGCAACGCCAACGGCGCCGGCGAGGAGAACCGCAACGTCGGCCGCATGGCCGCCCTGCTCGCCGGCCTGCCCACCAGCGTGCCGGGCGTCACCGTCAACCGCCTGTGCGCCTCCGGTCTGGAGGCGGTGATCCAGGCCGCCCGCGCCGTCGCGGCCGGGGACGCCTCGGTCGTCCTGGCCGGCGGCGTGGAGTCGATGACCCGCGCCCCGTACGTGCTGCCCAAGAACGACCGGCCCTTCCCGGCCGGGCACACCGAGCTGTACTCGACCACGCTGGGCTGGCGCATGGTCAACCCGCGCATGGACCCGCAGTGGACGATCCCGCTGGGCGAGTCCGCCGAACTCATCGCCGACAAGCACGGGATCGGCCGCGAGCAGCAGGACGAGTTCGCGCTCGCCTCCCACCGGAAGGCCGCCGAGGCGCAGGCCGCGGGCCTGTTCGACGCCGAACTCGTCCCGGTGCCCGTGCCGCAGCGCAAGGGCGACCCGGTGCCGTACACCACCGACGAGTGCGTACGGCCGGACGCGTCCCTCGCGGCGATGGCGAAGCTGAAGCCGTCCTTCCGTGCGGCGAGCGAAGGGAGTTGGGGGTCCCCCCGGCCGGAGGCTGGGGGAGGAACGGTCACCGCGGCCAACGCCTCGCCCCTCAACGACGGCGCCGCCGCGCTGCTCCTCGTTGACGAGGAGGGCCTCGCGGCCACCGGCCGGGAGCCACTGGCCCGGATCTCCGCCACCGGTGTGCACGCCGTCGACCCGCAGTACTTCGGGCTCGCCCCGGTGGAGGCGACGAACCGTGCCCTGGCCAGGGCCGGCCGTACCTTCGCCGACCTGGACGTGCTCGAACTGAACGAGGCCTTCGCCGCCCAGGTGCTCGGCTGCGTGGCCGAGTGGCCCGAGTTCGACCCGGCCGTCCTCAACCCGCAGGGCGGCGCCATCGCCCTCGGTCACCCGCTCGGCGCCTCGGGTGCCCGCCTGGCCGGCACCGTCGCCCACCAGCTCGCCCGCAGGGGCGGCGGCACCGGCGTCGCCACCCTGTGCATCGGTGTGGGCCAGGGCCTCGCCCTCGTCCTCGAACGCTAGGAGCTCCCATGGCTCTCACCCAGCCGGACATCGACGAAGAGGTCACCGACCTCCAGACCGCGTACGACGAGGCCGTGGCCGGTGGCGCACCCGTCCGGCACCACCCGCCCCGCGACTACGCCCCGTACCGCAGCTCCGTCCTCCGTCACCCGAAGCAGCCGCTCGTCGCGGTCGACGGCGACCCGGAGACGGTGGAGCTGGCGGGGCCGGTGTTCGGCCCGACCGACATCACCGGGACCGACAACGACCTCACCGTCCAGCACCAGGGCGAGCCGCTCGGCGAGCGCATCACCGTCTCCGGACGGCTGCTCGACCGCGCCGGGCGCCCGGTGCGCGGCCAGCTGATCGAGCTGTGGCAGGCCAACGCCTCCGGCCGGTACGCCCACCAGCGCGACCAGCACCCGGCGCCGCTCGACCCCAACTTCACCGGCGTCGGGCGCACCCTGACCGACGACGAGGGCCGCTACAGCTTCCGCACCGTCAAGCCGGGCGCGTACCCGTGGCGCAACCACACCAACGCCTGGCGGCCGGCCCACATCCACTTCTCCGTCTTCGGCACGGCGTTCACCCAGCGGCTCGTGACCCAGATGTACTTCCCGGGCGACCCGCTGTTCCCGTACGACCCGATCCTGCGGTCGGTCACCGACCGGGCGGCCCGTGACCGACTCGTCGCCACCTACCGACACGACCTCTCCGTGCCCGAGTACTCGCTCGGCTACGCGTGGGACATCGTCCTCGACGGTCCCTCCGCCACCTGGATCGAGGAAGGCCGCTGAGCATGACCGATCGGACCGAGCAGCTGCTCCCCACCCCGTCCCACACCGTCGGCCCGTTCTACGGGTACGCGCTGCCCTTCCCCGGGGGCGAGCGGATCGCTCCCGTCGGGCACCCGGACCGGATCACCCTGCACGGGCACGTGCTGGACGGCGCGGGCGCCCCCGTGCCGGACGCGATCCTCGAGTTCTGGCAGGCGGCCCCGGACGGTTCCCTCGCGGGCGCCCCCGGCTCGATGCGCCGGGACCCGGTGACCGGGGGCTTCCTCGGCCGCAACGGCACCGACTTCACCGGTTTCGGCCGGGTCGCCACGGACGCCGACGGCCACTACGCGCTCTTCACCCTGCCCCCGGGCAACGCCGGGGCGCCGTACGTCGGCGTGTGCGTGTTCGCGCGCGGGCTGACGCACCACCTGTTCACGCGGGCGTACCTGTCCGAGGGCGGGGGCGACACGCTGCTGGACGCGCTGCCCGCCGCACGCCGCGCCACGCTGATCGCGACCGCGGAGCCGCACCGCACGTACCGTTTCGACATCCGCCTTCAGGGCGAGGGCGAGACGGTCTTCCTGGAGTTCACGTGAGTCACGTCGTGTCCGACGCCGGTCTGCTCGCTCCCGGGCGGGCGGGCTCGCCCGCCGAGTCCGCGACCGAGGACCGGGCGTTCCTGCAGGCACTGCTCGACGCCGAGGCGGCGCTCACCCGCGCGCAGGTCTCCCTGGGGCTCGCCCCCGCGGCCGCCGCCCCGGCGGTGGACGCGGCGGCCGACGCCGCACGCTTCGACCTCCGCTCCCTGGCGCTGCGCGCCCGCGGCGGCGGCAACCCGGTCATCCCGCTGGTCGCGGACCTCACCGCGGCCGTCGGCGAGGAGTCCGGCCCGTACGTCCACCGGGGCGCGACCAGCCAGGACATCATGGACACCGCCATGATGCTGGTCGCCGTGCGCGCCCTCGGCCCGGCCCTCGCGGACCTCGCCCGCACGGAGCGGGCGCTGGCCCGGCTGGCCGCCGCCCACCGCGACACGGTCATGCCGGGGCGGACGCTCACCCAGCACGCCGTCCCCACGACGTTCGGGCTGAAGGCGGCGGGCTGGCGCGCCCTCGTGCTGGACGCCCGGGACCGCCTCACGGCCGTACGGGACGCCCTGCCCGCCCAACTGGGCGGCGCGGCCGGCACGCTGGCCGCGTTCACCGCGTTCGGCGGCGCGTCCGACCCGCTGGAGCTGACCGCCGCGTACGCCCGGGAACTGGGGCTCGCCGAGCCGCCACTGCCCTGGCACACCCTGCGCACCCCGGTCGCCGACCTCGCCGGGGCGCTCGCCTTCACGACGGGCGCCCTCGGCAAGCTCGCGGCCGACGTCCTCGTCCTCGCCCGCACCGAGACCGCGGAGCTGGCCGAGGGCAGCGGCGGCGGCTCGTCCGCGATGCCGCACAAGGCGAACCCGGTACGGTCCACGCTGATCGCGGCGGCCGCCCGGCGCGCCCCGCAGCTCGCGGCCACGCTCTACGGCTCCCTGGCCGCCGAGGACGAGCGCCCCGCCGGGGCCTGGCACGCCGAGTGGGAACCGCTGCGGGACCTGCTCCGGCTGGCCGGGGGCGCCGCCCGGGACGCGGCGGAGCTGACGGAGCACCTCCGGGTGCACGCGGACACCATGCGCCGGCACCTGGACCTCACCCACGGGCTGCTCGTCTCCGAACGGCTGGCCGCCGGGCTGGCCCCGCTGCTCGGGCGGGCCCGTGCGAAGGAACTGCTCACCGAGGCCGCGCGGCGCGCGTACGCCGAGGGCCGCTCCCTGGCCGGGCTGCTGGCCGAGGAGCCGGAGCTGCGGGACGTCGACCTCGCCGAGCTCACCGACCCCGTCCGTTACAAGGGAGCTGCTGCTGCCCTCACCGACCGCGCCCTGGAGCGACGTTGACACTGCTGCACCACCGCTCGGAAGGGTCCACAACCGCTCCCCCACTGCTCCTCGGCCCCTCCCTCGGCACCTCCAGCGCCCTGTGGGACCAGGTGGCGCCCGAACTGTCGGCCGCGCACCGGGTCGTCCGCTGGGATCTGCCCGGGCACGGCGGCTCGGCGGCCGGCCTGATCGGCGCCGGGGCGACCGTCGCCGATCTCGCCGCACTGGTCCTGGACCTCGCCGACCACCTCGGCATCGGGACGTTCGCGTACGCGGGCGTGTCCCTGGGCGGCGCGGTGGGCCTGCACCTCGCCCTGCACCACCCCGAGCGGGTGTCGTCCCTGGCCGTCATCTGCTCCTCGGCCCACTTCGGCGGATCGGCGCCGTGGGAGGAGCGGGCCGCGCTGGTCCGCCGCGAGGGGCTGACGGGGCTCGCCGGGTCCGCGGACTCCCGCTGGTTCACGCCCGGGTTCACCGTGCCCGGACTGGTGGCGGACCACCGCGACGCCGATCCGGAGGCGTACGCGGCGTGCTGCGACGCCCTCGCGGCGTTCGACCTGCGCGACCGGCTCCCGGAGATCGCCGTGCCCACCCTGCTGGTCGCCGGGCGGGAGGATCCGGCGACGCCGCCGGCGCACCTGCGGGAGATCGCGGACGCGGTGCCGGGCGCGGCCCTCGTGGAGGTCCCGGGCGCCTCGCACCTGGCGCCCGCCGAGCGCCCGGAGGCCGTGCTGACGGCCCTGCGCGCCCACTTCTCCGGTGGTGCCCGGCGTGGCATGGAGGTGCGCCGGGAGGTGCTCGGCGACGCGCACGTGGACCGCGCGCAGTCCCGGCAGACCGCCTTCACCTCCCGCTTCCAGGACTTCATCGCCCGCTACGCGTGGGGCGAGATCTGGACCGACCCGACGCTGACGCGCCGCGAGCGCAGCATGGTCACCATGACGGCGCTGGTGGCGCACGGCCACCACGACGAGCTGGCGATGCACGTCCGGGCGGCGCGGCGCAACGGGCTCACCCCCGAGGAGATCGGCGCCGTGCTGCTCCAGACGGCCGTCTACTGCGGGGTCCCGGCCGCCAACTCGGCGTTCGCGGTGGCGCAGCGGGTGCTCGCGGAGGAGGAGGCGGACAGGGACCGCGCCTGACGGCACCCGCCCCGCACCACCCCTCACACAGGTGTCCCTCACACACGCGTCTGCGGCAGGTCCTCGAGTGCCTGCCGTGCCCTGGTCACCAGGCCGTCCGCCCCGCAGGACCGCGCCAGCGTCAGCCCCTTGTCCAGTTCCGCGGCCGAGCGGGCGGCGATGCCGTACTCCACGCGGGCCGCGGCGTGCTCGTAGGCGCAGGGGGACGCCTCCAGGTAGGTGACCGCCCGGGCGTGCAGGGCGACGGCCTCGGGGCCGGTCGCCAGGGACGCGGCCACCCGGACGGCCTCGCCGATGGCGGTGTCGGTGCCGAAGCGCTCGGCCTGGCGGCGCACGGTGACGGCGAGCGCGGCCGCGCGGCGCGGGT
>NZ_JAVRHI010000487.1:0-7630 GCF_034105845.1 Streptomyces sp. CRN 30
CGGGAGGTGCCCGCCACCGAGGCGCGCGCCGAGGCGCTCAGCGCGCTCGGCGAGTCCCGCGCGGCGGCCGACGCGCACGCCGTCGCGCAGGCCACCCCCGACACCCAGGGCGGCCCGGCGGCCGTCCGCGCGGCGGCCCGCCTGGTCCTGGACGACGCGGCCCGCGCCACTCCGCCGCTCGCTCTGGACTACCTGGCCCTGGTCGACCCCGCCGACTTCTCCGAGGTCGGGGAGGACTTCACCGGCGAGGCGGTCCTCGCCGTCGCCGCCCGGGTCGGCACCACCCGGCTCATCGACAACCTGCCCCTCACCTTCGGAGCCGCCTCGTGAACCCCACAGGCATACGACTGCACGCTCCAGCGCCCGGCTGGGCGCTCACCGCCGACGTGGTCGTCGTCGGCTCCGGCGTAGCCGGACTCACCGCCGCGCTGCGCTGCGAGGCGGCCGGCCTCGCCACGGTCGTGGTCACCAAGGCCCGCCTCGACGACGGCTCCACCCGCTGGGCGCAGGGCGGCATCGCCGCGGCGCTCGGCGAGGGCGACACCCCCGAGCAGCACCTGGACGACACGCTGGTGGCGGGCGCCGGGCTCTGCGACGCCGACGCGGTACGGCTCCTGGTCACCGAGGGACCCGACGCCGTACGCCGCCTCATCGGCACCGGCGCGCGGTTCGACGCGTCGGCCGAGGGCGGCCTCGAACTGACCCGGGAGGGCGGCCACCACCGCCGCCGCATAGCCCACGCCGGGGGCGACGCCACGGGCGCGGAGATCTCCAGGGCTCTGGTGGAGGCGGTACGCGCGCGTGCGGACGTGCGCGGCGCGACCGGCGCCTCCCGCCGCCCCGGCATCCGCCTCGTCGAGAACGCCCTCGTCCTCGACCTCCTCACCGACGCCGAGGGCCGCACCGCCGGGGTCACCCTGCACGTCATGGGCGAGGGCCAGCACGACGGCGTGGGGGCCGTGCACGCGCCCGCCGTCGTCCTCGCCACCGGCGGCATGGGGCAGGTCTTCTCGGCGACCACCAACCCGGCCGTCTCCACCGGCGACGGCGTCGCCCTCGCGCTGCGCGCCGGGGCCGAGGTCAGCGACCTGGAGTTCGTCCAGTTCCACCCGACGGTGCTTTTCCTCGGCGCCGACGCGGAGGGCCAGCAGCCGCTGGTCTCGGAGGCGGTCAGGGGCGAGGGCGCCCACCTCGTGGACGCCGACGGCACCCGTTTCATGGTGGGCCAGCACGAACTGGCCGAACTCGCGCCCCGGGACATCGTCGCCAAGGGCATCATGCGGCGGATGCGCGAGCGGAACGCCGAGCACATGTACCTCGACGCCCGGCACTTCGGCGCCGGGATGTGGGCGCGGCGCTTCCCGACCATCCTCGCCGCCTGCCGCGCCCACGGCATCGACCCGGTCACCGAGCCGGTCCCGGTGGCACCGGCCGCCCACTACGCCTCCGGCGGCGTCCGCACCGACGACCGGGGCCGCACCACCGTGCCGGGCCTGTACGCGTGCGGCGAGGTCGCCTGCACGGGCGTGCACGGCGCGAACCGGCTGGCCTCCAACTCCCTCCTCGAAGGGCTGGTCTACGCCGAGCGCATCGCCGCCGACGTCGCGGCCGGCCACACCGACGGCACGCTCCACGCGCGCGTGCCCGCACCGGTTCCGTACCCGGAGCGCCCCGCGTACCCGCTGCTCCCGCCGGAGGCGCGTCTCGCCGTCCAGCGGATCATGACCGACGGCGCCGGCGTGCTGCGCTCCGCCGCCTCCCTCACCCGTGCGGCGGAGCGCCTGGAGGGCCTGCACGCGGACGCCCGCGAGGCGCTGCGCGAACACGGCAAGACCGCCGAGCCCGGCGTGGACGCCTGGGAGGCGACCAACCTGCTGTGCGTGGCCCGCGTCCTGGTCGCCGCCGCCGCGCGGCGCGAGGAGACCCGCGGCTGCCACTGGCGCGAGGACCGCCCGGAGCGCGACGACACCGGCTGGCGCCGCCACCTCGTGGTGACCCTGAACCCGGACCGCTCCCTCGCCGTGCACACCACACAGACCGCAGAATTTCCCCCGACGGACAGCCGACGCACCAGCCCCCAGGAGCAGTGACGAAGTGACCAGCCACGACCTTCCCCTCGCCGACGGCCAAGGCTGCGGCGACGGCTGCGCCTGCGGAGCCGACGAGGAGTACCTGGAGTGCGGGCTCGACCCCGCGCTCGCCCAGCTCCTGCTCGACGCCGGTCTCGACCCCGTCGAGGTCGAGGACGTCGCGAACGTCGCCGTCCAGGAGGACCTCGCGCACGGCGTGGACGTGACGACCGTCGCGACGATCCCCGAGGAGGCGGTCGCCACCGCCGACTTCACCGCCCGCGAGGCGGGTGTCGTCGCGGGCCTCAGGGTCGCCGAGGCGGTGCTCTCCGTGGTCTGCACCGACGAGTTCGAGGTCGAGCGGCACGTCGAGGACGGCGACCGCGTGAAGGCCGGCCAGGTGCTGCTCTCGGTCACCTCCCGCACCCGCGACCTCCTCACCGCCGAGCGCAGCGCGCTGAACATCCTGTGCCGCCTGTCCGGCATCGCGACCGCCACGCGCGCGTGGGCCGACGCCCTGGACGGCACCAAGGCCGAGGTGCGCGACACCCGCAAGACCACGCCCGGACTGCGCTCCCTGGAGAAGTACGCCGTGCGCTGCGGCGGCGGCGTCAACCACCGCATGTCCCTCTCGGACGCGGCGCTGGTCAAGGACAACCACGTGGTCGCCGCGGGCGGCGTCGCGGCGGCCTTCCGGGCGGTCCGCGAGCGCTTTCCCGACGTTCCCATCGAGGTCGAGGTCGACACCCTGCACCAGCTCCGCGAGGTCCTGGACGCCGGCGCCGACCTGATCCTCCTGGACAACTTCACGCCCGGCGAGTGCGAGGAGGCCGTCGCCCTGGTCGACGGCCGCGCGGCCCTGGAGGCGTCGGGCCGCCTGACCCTCGGCAACGCCGGGGAGTACGCCGCGACGGGCGTCGACTACCTCGCCGTGGGAGCGCTCACCCACAGCAGCCCGATCCTCGACATCGGCCTCGACCTGCGGGCCGCGGAGTAGGTGCGCGAGCGATGCTGCTGACGATCGACGTAGGCAACACCCATACCGTCCTCGGTCTCTTCGACGGCGAGGACATCGTGGAGCACTGGCGGATCTCCACGGACGCCCGCCGCACCGCCGACGAGCTGGCCGTCCTCCTCCAGGGCCTGATGGGCACCCATCCGCTGCTCGGGGAGGAGCTGGGCGACGGCATCGACGGGATCGCCATCTGCGCGACCGTCCCGTCCGTCCTGCACGAACTGCGCGAGGTCACCCGCCGCTACTACGGCGACGTCCCCGCCGTCCTGGTCGAGCCGGGCGTGAAGACCGGCGTGCCCATCCTCATGGACAACCCCAAGGAGGTCGGCGCGGACCGCATCATCAACGCGGTCGCCGCCGTCGATCTCTACGGCGGTCCGGCGATCGTCGTCGACTTCGGTACGGCGACGACGTTCGACGCGGTCAGCGCGCGCGGCGAGTACGTCGGCGGGGTCATCGCCCCCGGCATCGAGATCTCCGTCGAGGCGCTCGGCGTCAAGGGTGCCCAGCTCCGCAAGATCGAGCTGGCCCGGCCGCGCAGCGTGATCGGCAAGAACACGGTGGAGGCGATGCAGGCGGGCATCGTCTACGGCTTCGCCGGCCAGGTCGACGGCGTCGTCGGCCGCATGGCCCGCGAGCTGGCCGACGACCCCGACGACGTGACGGTCATCGCGACCGGCGGACTCGCGCCGATGGTCCTCGGGGAGGCCTCGGCCATCGACGAGCACGAACCGTGGCTGACCCTGATCGGCCTGCGTCTGGTGTACGAGCGGAACGTGTCCCGGCTCTGACGACCTTCCGGCGGGGAGGCGCACGGCCGAGAAAGCCGCAGGGTCGGGGGGAGCGCACGGCCACCCGGGTGGACCCGTGCGCCACACCTCCCCGTCATGTCAGGTTTGTCTGATTAGCGCGTATCGTCGCCGCATGCCCACGCCCTACGGATCCCGCGGCGGCCTGGCGTTCGGTGCGGAGGAGCTGCGTGTGCTCCGCCGCGCCCTCGCCCTGGCCCTCCTTTCCCGTCCGGTCTCGGCCGAGGACGTCCAGGACGTCCAGGACTGTCTCCGGCTCGCCGATTCGCTCGACGAGGCGACGCGGGAGAGCGCCCGGCTGCGCGCCTTCCTGGTGGCCGACCTCGCCCGGTACCGCGCCGCCCTGCCCGGCACCGCCGCCGGGTACCTCGCGCTCCTCGACGAGACGCTCGACGCCGGCCACCGCCCCACCCGGGACGACCTCGCCGCGCTGCGGGCCCTGAGCGGCAACCCCGCCGCCGCCGCCCTGCTGCGGCGCTGCCGGGCGCAGGCCGCACCGGAACTCCGTACGGTCCCCGCCGCCCGCACCCGGCTCACGGCCCTGCCCGGCGGCCTCCCCGGCGGACCCGTCGCCGCGGGAGGGGAACCGGCCCGCCGGCCCGACCGGAGGCCCGACCGCCGTCCGGCCGCGCCGCAGCCCGAACCGAAGCGCCCCATCCCGACCCCGGGCGAGGTCTTCCCCCGGCGCAGGCCCACGCCGCCGCCCGGCGCCCCGGGGCAGCACCTGGCGGCGGGCTGAGCCGGTCCGGTGGCTACCCTGGAGCCATGGACTACGTCTCCGCGCTCGTTCCGCCGGTCGTCATGGCCGTGCTCTTCATCGCCGTGATCCGGGTGATCGTGAAGACCCAGGGCGGTGCCAACAAGGCCAAGGAGGACGCGGCCGTCGACGCCGCCCTCGCGCAGGCCGAGGCCACCCGCCAGCCCTCCGCGCCGCGCACCGAGAGCTGACCGGCGCGGCCCGGGACCGCCGGGCCGCCCCGACATCCACGCCATTCATCCCATTTGCCGGTTAACCGCACGTCCAGCATGTCCTGACGCAGATCAGCCACTATTGTGCTGAACGTGCCTCGCCCATTGGGAGAACTCGAAGACTCGGTCATGACGCGGGTGTGGAAGTGGAACCGCCCGGTGACCGTTCGAGAAGTCCTCGAAGATCTCCGGCAGGAACGCTCGATCGCCTACACCACGGTGATGACCGTTCTGGACAATCTCCATCAGAAGGGCTGGGTCCGCCGCGAGGCCGAAGGCCGGGCCTATCGATATGAGGCGGTCTCCACCCGCGCCGCCTACGCCGCCGCCCTGATGAACGACGCGTGGTCCCAGAGTGACAACCCGGCCGCCGCCCTCATCGCCTTCTTCGGCATGATGAGCGAGGAACAGCGGCAGGCGCTGAGAGATGCCATCCGCATCGCCCAGGGACCCGAAGCCCCGAAGTCGCCGAACGGCGAGAACGGCGAGAACGGCGAGAGAGGCGAGAACGGGGCGAACCCCGACTCCGCACCCGGGCCGGAGGAGCGATAGCGTCCGCTCATGTCAGCAGCGCGCCCCGAAGTCACCGCAAAAGCCATCACCGTACGGCGGGCCCGTACCAGCGATGTCCCGGCCGTTCGCGACCTCCTCGACGCGTACGTGCGGGGCCGCATCCTGCTCGACAAAGCGACGGTCACGCTTTACGAGGACATCCAGGAGTTCTGGGTCGCGGAGCGGGACGACAACGCCGAGGTGGTCGGCTGCGGTGCCCTGCACGTGATGTGGGAAGACCTCGCGGAAGTGCGGACTCTCGCCGTGAAGCCCGGTCTGAAGGGCGCGGGCGTCGGCCATCAGTTGCTGGAGAAGTTGGTGGAGACCGCGCGCTGGCTCGGCGTTCGCCGTGTTTTCTGTCTGACCTTCGAAGTCGACTTCTTCGCCAAGCACGGCTTCGTGGAGATCGGTGAGACACCGGTCGACACCGACGTCTACGCGGAGCTGCTCCGTTCCTATGACGAGGGCGTCGCGGAGTTCCTCGGTCTCGAACGAGTGAAACCGAACACCCTGGGCAACAGCCGGATGCTTCTGCATCTGTGATCGACAACCGCCATGCCCTATGTCCGAAACGCGCATATTCCGGGGGCGGTGCGAGGCTACCCGTCTCCTTCGGGGGTTTGTGTTTTTCCGGCAAAAGCGGTTTGCTTTCCGACGTACTGCAGTACTGCATATAACAAGGGGCGGCGATACGGCGGATGCCGACGGACCCCGGCCCTCACGTTATCGATGAAAGGAAATCCGGTGGCACAGAAGGTTCAGGTCCTTCTTGTCGATGACCTCGACGGCGGCGAGGCGGACGAGACCGTGACGTTCGCGCTGGACGGCAAGACGTACGAGATCGATCTCACGACCGCCAATGCGGACAAGCTCCGTGGCCTTCTTGAGCCTTACGTGAAGGGCGGCCGGCGTACCGGTGGCCGTTCCTCCGGCGGCCGCGGCAAGGCGCGCGCCTCTTCGGGCGGCAGCCAGGACACCGCCGCCATCCGCGCCTGGGCCAAGGAGAACGGCTACGACGTCAACGACCGCGGCCGCGTCCCGGCGACCATCCGCGAGGCCTACGAGAAGGCCAACGGCTGATCACCGCGTACGACCGCCCGTCCGGCCGCGCGCCGCAGCCGGAGGCGGTGGACTTGCGTCGCCACCGTGGCGACCAGCCGTACGAGATCGGCACCGCCGCCCGGGGCCGACAGCGCGGGGAGCGACGCTTCCACCGCACGCCCCGGCTCGGGGGGCCGCAGCCACACGGCGGCCCCCTGACGAGCGCGCCCCGGCCCCGGCGCCGGGCGCAGCGGCGCCTCGACGGTGCCGCCCGCGCCGTACGCCGCGAGATCCAGCGGCAGCGCGCCCCACTCCAGCCACTCGAGGAGCCCTGGCAGCTCCTCCGCGCCGCCCGCCGCGACCAGCAGCAGCGTCCGCTCGCCCCGCAGGGCCACCGGAGCGTGCTCGCCGAGCCGCCGCAGGGCCGCCGTACCCGCTTGAGCGGGGACGTCCAGGACGTCGAAACGGATGCCGGTGCGCAGCCTCGGCGGTGTTCCCGGGACCGTCTCCCAGCCCAGCTCGCTCTCGTACCACCGCCGCAGCCGGTCCGCGCCGGACCGGGAGGCTTCCGGCGGGCGACCGTGGACCCCGGGCGGGCGACGGGGAGCGGGGAGCGCGGGGAGGGCCTCGGCCATGCCAGGAGCAACCGCCCTCGGAGCGTGCGGGTTACGCTGGGTGTTCGGGTGAGTGCTTAAAGTGTCAAAACTGGGGGCGCTCGGGCGCGCGGGGAGGCGCAAGGTTGTTCGCCCGTAGCGGAGGGAAACGGTGCGCGCGGCATGGACTGTCAGTCCGAGCGGGTAAGACATCCCTAGTGGGAGGGGGCGACACGCAGAAAAGGCCGTCCCGCGTTCGCCATCGGCGTACTGGCGAGTGGGGTAAGTGCCTGGCCTGCGGGAACATCGTCTCGCACCATCGGGTTGGAGCAGATGTCGGCGTTGCGGGTCAGGAGGCCATCGACGGTGTCGGCAGTTGGAATGAGCGGTCCCCGCTTGCGGGACTAAGCTGCGGAAGGACAGGGAGGGGAAGTTCCCCTTACTGCCTGACCGCTCTGAGGAGCGATTAACGATGTTCGAGAGGTTCACCGACCGCGCGCGGCGGGTTGTCGTCCTGGCTCAGGAAGAAGCCCGGATGCTCAACCACAACTACATCGGCACCGAGCACATCCTCCTGGGCCT